>CALCUH010000001.1 GCA_937907165.1 uncultured Bacteroidales bacterium
TTGCTTGCACCGATTGCGTCAATGCTGATGGTTGGCAATTCGTTGACGTGTACTCTAATCTCTACAGTATCTTCACAATAGCCAGATACGGCGCGGATTCGATATGTGGTATCTTTGTCTATTGCTTCAGTGAGTGTTTTACCTGTAGGTTGACCTGGTACGGAGAGCCATGTGAACGAAGTTGCACCGGAAAGAGTGATCGTCTTTGGTCCGTCACCCTTACATCTGATTGTGTCAGGTGTGGTTACGTTTGGTTTGGTCTCTTGTGTAAGACTGTCTTTTAGCCAGTCGCTTTCACACTCGCCGTTTATCTCTTTTAACCAAACATATATGTCATTAAATGTCGAGTTGATGGTAACGGTTAGTGTGTCGTTGTCTATTCCGCTGATGCTTCCGTTCAGAGATTGGTCTGCCAAACTCTTCTTGTCATTTCCGAATCTCCATTCATATCTGGATCCGTCTTTGCCTTGGGCGATCCAATGGATGGTGTTGCCTTGACATGCCGCACCGGATTTGTAGATGGTCGGACGTGGTTTGACGATTACGTTGACGTTCAATGTGTCGATAACCGAACATTCTTCATCTGTTTTTGCCTCCACAGTATACAATACACTGTTTTTCGGCGTTTGGGAAGGAAGATAACTTGTGTAGACTTCTGAATTGCTATTGTTGTTTAGCGCATTCGCATTTTCTTTCCATGTGTATTTGTATTTTTCTACAGAGTACGCCTTGATGGTATCTGGAGTGCTGGTTCCGTTGCATATGGATATATTATGTTCGTTGAGTTGGAATATTGGAGCTTGACGAACTAGGACGAATGTGTCTATTATTTTGGTACATCCGTCAAGACTACCGGAGACAGTAAAAGGAGTGGAATCTTTCAACGCCACGTTTATAAAGGTGGCGTTGGTAGCTGTGTCGCGGGCTCCGTTGTCGCCCCATCCCCAACTATATTGAGCTCCTGAAGTGGCGCCATCTGCTAATTTGATGGTGTTGCTACTTCCCGAACATACAACGTTATAGGAGATTTTGAATTTAGGATATTCTTTGACTTCCAATTTATAGGTAGTCTTACCTATACAACCTTTGTCTGATTGACCAATAATCGTGAATGTGGTGTCATGGGTAAGAGTCAATCCTTTCTTGTTACTGTAGAGTGTATCTCCTGTTTGAGAAGGAATACCGGTCGATCCTATAGACCATGAATAACCGGTCTTGTTCATTTCGGTATTTCCTTTGACATAAAGGGTTAACTCTTGTCCTTTACATAATTTACCCTTGTTGTTGGTCTCGTAATTCACGCCATCGTCGCTGATGGTGAGAACTGGACTGTTGTTTACACTTAATTTGTATGATTTGGAATTTTGACAATGGGTAGCGTTGTCTATTGCGGTTACCGTGTATGTCATCTTTCCGGAAACCTTCGGAGTAGGAGCGTATACGTTATTGCCAGTCTCTCCATTCCATTTCCATGTGTACAAAGAAGCGGATTTGCTGTCAGCTGTTGCGGTAATCTTAATGTCATCGTCGTTGAGACATACCGTACCGCTGTCTGATCCGTTAATGTCTTCGGTTATGCCGCTTGTGGTAAATGAAATCTCAGGTAACGGATTGATGGTGATGTTATCCAATTCGCCTGTAGTTCCACATCCGTTTTTGTAACCGATGATTTTATTACTGTATGTATTGTTTTCGATAAGTGCCAAAACACTATCCGGCAATGTTCTTGTCGGTCCTGTTATCTTTCCGTCGAACTCCCATTTTACAGATGTGGCGTTGCCGATGGTGATGGAGGTTCCTTCTCCGGAACATGTCTCAACAACTGGGATGGTGATATCAGGAGACACTTTCACAGATAAAGGATATGTAATCTCTTTGTCGCAATTGGCGTTGCTGGCGATCGCTGTGATGTTGATGGTTGTGTCTTTGGTTATGCTGAATCCTAATATCGTGTCCCATGTGGAACCGTTGTGACTATATGTTGCTGAGTTGTGTTCCCATTTCCAAGAGAAATTGGTTGATATAGTATCTTTATTCTCGGTGGAAAGGTGAATGCTGTCACCTAAACAAATGACTTTCGGTCCGGAAATCACGAAGTTCGGTTTGCCGTTTACGTTGACCAAAATGGTGTCTGATGTGGCGCATTGGTTCGTGCTCTTTCCGGTGACGATGTATTGGTGTGTTCCTGTCGCGTTCGGATTGACGCTTGCGGTTCCTTTACCATCGTTTTTGTCTGTTAATCCATTGCCTTTAGACCATGTGTAGGTATCGACATTGATTGCTTGTTTGATGCCGATTTCTATCGTCTCTCCGAAACAGATGGTTGTGTCGTTCCCTGCTACCATAGTCGGTTTGGAAAGCATAATCGCTTTGATGGTGTCGTCCAATGTTTTGGAACAACCGTTTTTGTCGGCAGATAAGATATATTTTCTTGTCTCATTCAAAATCGCTGTATGGTTGGTTCCATGTGCGGTTTTTGTTTCTCCGTTTTCTTTCCATGTCCATGTATAGGAATCCGCGTTGCCTGATTGTATTTTCACAGTGGCGTAATCACCTTGACATGCAGAGGTGTCTTTGGCTGTGAATGCCGGATATTCTTTTGTGTTGATGGTGAATTTAGTGGAACCTGGGCATCCGTTGATGCTTGTTCCTTTTACAGTGATGGTGGTTGTGTCGCTGATGGCTATTTGAACTGTGTTTTTGTTTGTGCCGGACAATCCGTTTGAGATGGAAGCGGAGCCGTTTTCCCAAATGTAGTCAGATCCACCACCATTCTCTGCAATGAGTGTTACTGTCTGCTCGTTTGCTCCGTCCGCACAAAGAATAGTGTCTCCGTTTGATTTCCCGTTTATGGTGATGATCGGAGTCCTGTTTACAACGACTTGTAATGTGTCGTTGTTTGTACATCCGTTGTCATCCGTTACTGTTACAATACAAGTGACGTCATTGCTTGGAACCAATGTGTCTTGAACATTTGTGGAAGAGGATGTGTTCCATGTGTAATTTAATAGGCTAGGGGTTGCGCCCTTATTAGCGTATAGGAAGAGTGAGTCGTTTTCGCATATGGCCACTGAGTTGCCGTTTTCCCATGTTGTTTTATCAGTAGAGAATGACAAAACAACATTAGGTTTTTTTGTGACTGTGATTGTGTCGGTTTTTAGGGTTTCGCAAGTTCCGTTGCTGATCTCAGCAGCGAAAATATGTTCGCCTTCCTTTATGTTGTTGATGGTCAGCACACCATCTGTGGTTGTTATCTCATCTCCCTTTTCATTTGTGACGTTGTTCCATTTATACCATTTTATTGCGAAATTGGTACTGGTCGCGGCAATGATGTTGACGTCAGATCCTTCGCAGGCGTTTCTTACGCCAGTGATGCTGATGTCCGGAGCAACTTTCGGAACGACGACGATGATTTCCGGATTAGATACGCAGCCTGTTGTGTCTTTACCATAAACGGAGAATGTGGTTGCTTGCGACAATGTCGCGCTTAACTCATCTTCATCTTTTATGTCGCTTGGATTGATGGTATGGGTTGTCGTATCTTCTTGAATCCAATAGAAGGCAGACATCTTTTTGTCTGATTTAGCCGTAAGTTTAGCGGTTTGACCTTCGCATATCGAATCTTCCAATTCTGGCTTGATTTTTGGCAATGCCTCAAATCTGATATCACTTGTGAAGATTTTTACGCATTTGTTCGGGTCTGTAACGGTTACGTTGAAGGAGGTGTTTTGGTAGATGATACCTTCCGCTTCGTTTGTGATACCTCCTTGTGGCGCCCAAACATATTGGTAATCATTTGCGTTGGTGTACTTGTTTCCACTATTAGGCAAAGCTGTAAGTTTGAACGAATCGTTCTCACAAACGTAACCTTTATTGTTTATGGAGAAATCGAAATCGTCGAAGACATTGATGGTTTTTGTCGTATCCCCTTTACAATTGTTGTTGGTTGTGGCGATTGCCTTGAATGTCTCTACTTGATTGATGGCACCTGAGGTGGTATAGCTTAATCCCGGATTGGTGAATCCGGCTTTTTCAGAGACCCATTCCCAACTTTGGATGATGGCGTTGCCATTGGTGTTGCTTGCGATAAGATTTGTGGCGAGACCTTTACAAATTGTGTCGACTGCGGATATGACAACTCTTGGTTTTGGATTGGCGGTGATGGTGATTTCAGCCGAAGAGTGGCATTGAAGGTATTCACCATTCCTTAGTTTGATATTGTATTGCTCTGTACCATCTGCTTTGAAAGTGGTGGTGGTTCCTATGCTCGCTTTGATGGAGTCGTGTTCCCATTTGTTTTTGAATGTAGCACCATCATAATTTTGGAAATCTTCTTGACCGATAGCTTTTTTATGCCATTCGAATGATAATGAGTTCTCTTCGCTATTATTGGTGCAGATGACTTTCATCGGAAGCGTATCGTTTTCGCAGATTGATTTTTTACCACCTTCGGTGCTGATGGATAAATCGGGGGTCGGTTTTACGATGATTCCTTTGGTGACGATGTTTGTACATCCCGTCTCTCCTGTTAAGGTAAGGGAGATGCTTGTGATATTCGTTTGTGCGTTAGGAGTGATGGCTCTTGTGCTATGTCCCGTGCTCCATAGGTACTCTTTTGCGTTTGTGACGCTGGAAGAGAGATTCATTTCTTCGTTTTCGCAGTATGCGGTATCTCCTATGATATCGAATGAAGGTCTCTTGAAAATGACGAGAGAAGTGTCTAATTTATCGGAAGGACATCCGTTCTCGTATCCTATTACGGAGAAATTAAATGTGGAGTCTTGTGTTATCCCTGTTGTGTAAGATGCGGTAAATCTCGTACTAGTTTCCGTTGTCGGATTTTCGTCTTTATACCATTGGTATGAAGCGGCACCATCTACAGTAGCGATAATTTCTTCTCCGTCGCATATGTTAGGAGCTGTAACGTGGATGACCGGTTTCGGGTATACGATTACTGTAGCTTGTGCAGTCGCAGGACATCCCGATTCGTTCTGAGCTGAAACGAAGAAGGTCGTGGTATCCGTGAGAGCTAATTTGTGCGGGTCCTCTATTGTTTCTCTATTCCCGTTGTTAATGGTTGCCCATGTGATCGAACTGCTGGCGATGGCTGTGTTTTTTGTGTCGATGACACTGATTTGTTTAGCTGTGTCTCCGTAGCATACAGGATTGGCGTTTTCGATTTTTAGTGTCGGATTGTCGTTGATGGTAATTTTAAATGTGTCTATACCCGGACATCCTTTTTCGTTGTATCCTGTGACTTGGAAGGTTTGTTCTGTACCAATTGGTGCGACAATGACGGTGTCTTTTGTGCTGCCTAATCCTGTCCAAAGGTAGCTTTTGCCTTGCGCTGAACCTTTTGCGACTAGTTGTGCCGTGTCTCCATAGCAGATTTCTCTTCTTCCTGAGATGGAAATGATAGGTTCCCTATATATGTGAACATTCTTTGTGCTGGTTCCTTCGCAACCCTCTTTAGTACCGATAACATAATAATTTTTGGTTATTTCAGTTTCTGTTCCTTCTCCCATATCAGTAATTAAACTGAGTATGTTATTCGTTTCTACGAGGCTGTCTTTAGATTGCTTTTTCTCGTACCACTTATAGGAATCGGCTCCTGCGGCGGTCAAGGATAAGTTGGAATTGTTACAGATGATCGTGTCGCCGGCTATGGAAAGGGTAGGACGCGGCTTGACGAATATGGTGACTTGCGCTAACTTCTTGCATCCGTTAGCATCTTCTCCTTGAACATAGTATGTCGTCTGTGCTTGTATGTTTTTGACGATAATGGTATCGTTGTTGTTCTTGTCGCTACCGTTTTGTGTGTCGTCAAATATCACAGGAACTTGCATTTTGTCGTCTTTAAACCAAACGCAGTTGACAAGGCCTATTTTGTCGTCTCCCTTCTTCTCATATGCGAATAGTGTATCGCTTTCTCCCGGACACACCTTCCCATTGAATGCTTCTGCATATACTCTTGGTAGTTGATTTACAGTGACATTCACGGATTTTGTTGTGGAACATTTGCCGTTGTTGATTGTCACTCCATAGATTGTGCTTGTACTTGGAAGTGCATTCATATTGGCAACTTTTGTCCGTTTAGGATCTGTCCATGAATAGGAATACTTACTATCTTCTGGTTTTCCTGAAATGCCATAGTCTGTTATGTCTTTCGCCGTCAGGCTAACGGAATCTCCTTGGCAGACAATAGTGTCACCTTCTATTTTGATGGTAGGCAGACTGTCCACATGATACCTTACGATGGTATCAGCTTGGCATTGCACATTGTTATATACGGTTTTGATGGAGATATGGAATGAATCGCCAGGAATAGGTTCAATATTGTCGGTATAAGGTATTTTGTAGAATTTACCGTCTCCTTTTTCTGCTATTCTGGCGGAGTCTCCACCATAGATGGAAAGTGTGACGGAATGACCTTTACAGATATCCATCGGTTGAGGTACACTTGGTGTCGGATTGGCTCTGACCACTACTTGTTTGTCTATGTAAGAGGTACATTCTTCCTTGTTTGTGCCTACAAGTCTATATAAATAGTCGTCGCTTCCTGACCTTGAAGGTGTGTCGTGGAATATGACGAGGGAGTCTGTCCCGGAACCTCCTGTCACGGTGTTTCCGTCGATTTTTATTGTATCCTTATTGCCATTCACACCCCCCCATTTATACCATGTGTATTTTCTCACATCGGTCATGTCGTTATTTAAGCTGGAGGCTTTCAGTGTGATGGAATCGTTGACGCATATTTCGTCACCTCCTGAAATTTGAAGAATCGGTTTTTTGCGCACATTTACTTGAATGGAGTCTTCTACCGAACATTCATTTTTAGCTATGGCGGTTATATAATATATAGTTGTGTCTTGAGGGCTAACCGTATTTATGTTTTTGTCGTTCAAGTCACTCCATGTCCACGTGGAGATGGTGAGAACAGGATTGGTCGTTTCGGATGCCTTTAAGATGGCGTTCTCTCCTTCACAAATATCTACGGTTTTTCTGCTTGCGTCAAAAGCTCTTCCTTCCGCTTCGATTTTGATGGTCGGAACCTTTTTTGTCGTGATAGTGAAGTTCTTTGTGTAATAACAAGTGTCTCCGTTTTCTGCAGGAATGATGATTTTTACGGAGTATTCTTCACTTGCTTTAGTAGGCGTTATAGTTGCTTTCGAGAATGTGTAGCCTTCGCCTTTATAAGGTGCACCATTGATGATTAGAGGTGTGTTGACACCGCTGTTGACTTTAAACCATTCGAATGTGTTACCAGGATCGTTATAGTTCGAAATTTGCAGAGTGGTTGAATCTCCTTCACAAACGTCAAATATACCATCTATGCTGATGTCCTCTCTAGGAGAGATGGTGATGTCTTCAGAGAAGGAGGAGTGGCAAATTCCAGTGTTGTTGGTTCCTCTTTGTTTCGCTTCGATATCCAAAGTGACTTTGTAATGTCCTTTGTTTGTTTGGGTGTATTCTAAAATATAGTGAGGCGTGATTTCTTTCGCTTCGCTATCGGAAATTGTTTCCGTACGAGTGCCATTTTCGTCGGTGATTCTCCATTTGTTGAGTCCAAGTCTTGTTAGTTCTAACGTATAGGCGATTCTGCCTGTTTCGGTTTCTACTGTGGTCCACGTATAATTGGTGATTGTGTATTGGTCGATGTACTCGTCTTCGTACTTCATCGGAGTGACATACGAATTGTTGGTGAACCTTACATCATTGTCGCAAGTGATTTTTTTCGTGAATTTTGCGCCTAACGGATCTTTGTTCAGTTGGACGGTTCCGATGATTTTTGAACATGCTTCGTCGTCTCCCGACATAGTGCATGTATAATCCACATTCTCTTGGATTGCTGCGCGTGGTACCCTTGCCATGTAAGGTTTCCCGTCAACTGTTTCAAGGGTTTCCAATCCTGCCTTCCATATGTAGTTGGAAAATCCTGTTGGTGCTGTTAGAGTGATGTAATCGTTATCTGGACAGTTGTCTACAACCATCTCCATCTTTTTTGTGAAGGCGGTGAAGTAGCAGTATGCTTTGTGTCCTCCTGCCATTGGAACCATTCTACATCGTGCGTTTTTAGTTTTACAACCCACACCTCTGTATCCCCAGTTAGCGTTGTTACACTCTGAGATACGAGGAATTCCGTCTTCATCTCGATAGAAATCTGTGCTCGGATGAACTACACCACAATTGACACACACAGGAAGCTCCAGCAGACAGTCATGGACCCACACGTCGATGGTTACGGTTTCGCCTATGTGATCCCGTAAATCGTAGACGTAATTCGACCAATCTTTATAAGCCACATAACCTCCTGTGTTTGAACATTCTTTTTTGACGGAGGTGAATTGTGCTTGGCTGGCGTTCATGTTTACTTCGAACTCGCTACATACAGGTTTGATGATGTCTCCTTTAGCGTTTTTAAGGGTGACGGAAAGAGAGGTACTTGGACGTTCGTCTGCCACGTGTGCGTCATCTCGCCCGGAATTTCCAGACGCTCCGTCGATAGGATCTTCTAGGAAGGTGGCGTACTGGTAACTGAGTAGCGTGCTGTTTTCTTTGACCACGAAGGTGTAAACCATCCTCTCTGCCATGCATCTTCTTTCGTAACCTTTCTGTATGCTTGCGTCGTATATTACTTCTGGATCATTTGTGCTTCCGATTCTAACAACTTTTTGGTTGGGCTCCAAATGTTCGGGTTGGGGCATGGTGTAGAATTTGTAGTTGTTTTGACACGATGATTTAATCATCGGATCCAATTCTCTTTGATTGATGATTTTAAAGGATCCCTTGTACTTGTTGTCGAAACTTCCAACCGCAGTCTTATATTGATTTTCCTTACATTTGAAGACTGGCATCCAACCGTCTTTGTCCTCGTCACCATCCTGTCCGACAGTTCTGTTGGTATAAAAGAAGTAATTGGATATTTTATTGATAATTTGGTTGGCACCGAAATTCTCCGCTCCGTAATATCCATAATATCTTTTCCACACGCACATTTGGTTTTCTGTGAAATTGTCAGAAAAGTTGGTCTCGAAACTCAAACCAGGCGTGTCTTCATTGATTGCGGACATGTGGTTGCAAATACAGGTATTCGCTAATATAATAGCGAATAATATCCTTACACACTTCATATACTGTAACTTTGTTCCTTTCATACGCGTTATCTCTAAGCAGTCTACTATTGTAGTTTACCTACTTCACTTCATATTGCTAAATTAAGTTAAAGATTTTATTTTGACAATTTTTTATTCTTTAATTTTATTGTCATTTCCTATTATTTATGCCTTTATTGCCTTTTTTTATGAATAATTCATAATGGTCGTCGACAAGGCTTCGATTTTTTTTGTGACAAATAATAGGATGGGTAATGAAAAAAAAATAAGTCGGCGATGTTTCTGCGTTTTTCATTTCCCCTAAATTTTAATACTATCTTATAAGTTCCCAAAAAAGAACGGTTGCCTGTTTGACATAGGCAACCGTTCCCGTAGTTTTAAAGGCTCTGTTTATCGAATTAGAGTGACAGTGCCTCTCTTTTCTCCTGATTTATGTAAGCCCTTGAATTCGCTCTTATAGTTTACTACGTATCCGTAAACACCCCAATCACATTTCTCTCCGTTCTTGTCCGTTCCGTCCCATTTAGCGTTGCGGTCGTCTGATTCGAATACGATGCGTCCCGTCCTATCGTAAATCATGAAGTGGAATTCGGTCATGTATTCAGTACCCACGAATCTGAATTTGTCGTTCAAATCATCTTCGTTAGGTGAGAATGCGTTAGGTGCCCAGAAATCTTTCCAAACATAGACAACCGTATCGCCTTCATAGAGACAACCCTTTTCGTCGATGGCTCTTGCTGTAATGAGGAAGGAATCCCTCGTGTTAGGATTTTGGAATGTGTACTCCACAATACTTCCTTTTTTATCGTCTGTATCGTCGTCTGTATCCCAAGACCATTCGCTATTGTTCGGATAATAGCCCTCCATATTGATGGTTTTGTTATTCTCGTCTATGATGGCTGGAGAGACGTTGAAACTGATCGGATTGAATCTCAATGCCTCGACAGTGGTGGTGTCGTAAGCCTCACAACCATTTCCGTCTGTCGCAACAACGTATACTTCTGTTGTTTCCGAAATGATAGCTGAAACTTTCTTGTCGGAATTAGTTTTTATATCCCCGTTCTCTGGGTAACTGCTCCATTGGCATTTGATGATGTTAGGATCGTTGATGCTGAATTCCGCACTAGTCTCTGTGTATGGACAACCAAATAGTGTGTCTTTAATCTTCACTCTTGGATTTTCATGTACCAACAATGTGAATTCTTTTTCGTTCTTACATTCGTTGATAGTCGTTCCCGTGATTTTGAACACGTTGGCGCCCGGTTTCAAGCCTTTTCTCACAATGCTTCTTCCTTCTTCTATCACGTTAGAACCTTCTTGTCTCCAAACGAAGTGCTCCGCACCGTCGGCGATCAGTTCAGCGATTTGACCTTCGCAAATGACGGAGTCTCCGAAGATATCGACATTTGGCGCCACATTGGTTGAAATGTATATTTCATCGGATGTCGTACATCCGTTATCGCCTATACCGGAAAGTATTATTCTTGTTACTCCGGTTGGTGTGAAGTCGAATGGATTTCCTTCGGTCTTCGTTAAGCCGCCATCTAAACTCCAATAATATTCTTTCGCATTACCGGATGCTTCCAATTTGATAGGGTCTCCTAAGCATACTTCTGTCTTTCCTTCATATTGGACTATTGGAGGCGTCAGAAGGTTAATCGGTAATGAGATTTCTGTCTCACATCCGTTTTGGTCGACTCCTTTTGCGAAAATGTAAGTCGGTGTCTCGATTTGAACCGCAATAGGCGAGTTGTTGGTGCTTATGTTCTTGTCGTATACAGGGGTTTGATATCCCCAATAATAAGTTTGTGCGTTTCCGCTCGCTGTAAGCACTGTGTAATCGCCTTTACATACATTGGTGTTTCCGTCGATAGTGAATTCAGGTTTTGAATTGACTTTTACATTAATGTCTATTGTGGTCTGGCATTTGTTGTTGTCTGTTCCGGTCACGGTGAATACGGTATCGCCTGCAGGTGGTATCGCTGTCATTGTCTTGCTTACGGAACCGGTACTCCATAAGTAGTTGTTGGCGCCATAGACTGTCAATACCAATTGAGAACCTTCGCAAATTGTCGTATTCCCTTGGTAAGACAAGATTGGGTTTGGCAATACGTTGACAGGAATAGTGATAGGTTCCGCACTACATCCGTTGGTCGTTCCGATAAGGGTGTAGATTGTGCTGCTGTTTGGATAATCTGTCATGACGTTTGATGATGACATCGTCATGTCTGGTTGTGTGTTACTTGTCCAACTATAGGATTTCGCACCCGACGCTGTCAACGTAAGTGTTTTGTTTTGACAGATGGTGGTCTTTCCGCTCCATGATACAACTGGAATCTTGTTACATGTGACTTTGTGGTTGACGGAGCTTTCGCAATTGTTTACATCTTTTCCGACAACGACGAAGTTGACTGTGTTATTGATTACCGGTGTGATGCTTGGTGTGCCGGCACCGTTGCTCCAACTGTAAGTCAATTGAGCGTTGTTTTCAGGAACAGCAGTGAGTGTGGTGGCTGATCCTTCACAAACTTCCGTCGCTCCATCGATGGTGAATTTAGGTGCAGGGTTGACAACAACTTTCAATTCCGCCGTATTAGAGCATTGGTGTGTGTCTGTTCCAACGACTTTATAGGTCAATGTTCTGTCCGGTCTGTCGTTGAGAGTGATACTATGATATGAGTTGTTGTTCCAATACCATGTGTAGGAGTTACCTCCAGTTGCTGTGAGTTTGAGGTTGCTGCCCTCGCAAATTGTCGCAGGACCATTGATCCAGATGGTTGGCAATTCGTATTTGTCTACGATGATATCCCTCGTGGTTGTACACCCGTTCTCCTCACCAGAAACTTTGTAGATGGTACGTTCTCTGATTGTATCTGTCATTACGCCCTCTTTGGTTTTCATCGTGCTGGTTCCGGACCATGAGTAGTTGGAAGCACCCGTTACGGTGATCTTCACTTCACTGCCGTCGCAAACTGAGGATGGCGCACTGTAGCTCAAAATAGGGTACATTTTGCGGGTGACAGCCTTGGTGAAGGTGTTCTTACAACCATTCTCGTCCGTACCTTCAACTGAGAAGGTCTTGTTTGCGGTAATGATAGGATAGATGTGCGCTCCTTGTTCGGATGTGCTCCAGATATATTCTTTCGCTCCCGTCGCCTCCAAGTGGGTGGCGTCTCCGTTACAGGTTGCCTTGTCACCTAAGATTTTCACATTAGGCAATGGATGGACGATGATTTCGAATGTGTCTCTATTTACGCATCCATAGTAGTCGGTTCCGGTTACAGTAATCTGTACAGGACGTAAAGTGTCTGTCGGTGATATCGTAATATGTTCTCCGACTTGTTTGGTGCTCCAAACGTATGAAGAGGCTCCGTTTGCGGACAGTGTGAGGTTGTCTCCGTAGCAGATGCTTTCCTCTCCGGTAATCCATACGTAGGGGAGTGGATTCACGTCAATATATACGCTTGCTTCGCTGGTACAACCATTCTTTGTTCCTTGAACGGTGTAGTTCTTGCCTTTGTCTGGAGTATCTACGATTCTCTTGTTGGTCATGGTCTTGTCGTTTTGCCAGATATAGGTATCCGCTCCGCTTACTTCCAATATTGCCTTTTCTCCTTGACAGATGTAATCGTTCGCTTTGATTACGACATTAGGATACGGTTTTACGCTCACAGTGACTTTCCCTTGGGATACACATCCTTTGTCAGACTCTGCGGTGACATTGTAGGTGGTGCGCTTGTCCACTATCGGGTAGATGGTGTCTGTTTGCTCCCCGGTATTGGTCCATGTGTATCTGTTCGCGTTTCCTTCCACCCATAATGTATCCATGTCGCCTTGGCAGACTTCTTTCAATCCTTTGATTTCCATTGTTGGTAATGGATAAACAACCACATTGAAGTTGTCTGTATTCTTACATCCGAACATGTCGGTTCCGACGACACTATATTGGAATGTCTGGTCAGCCTTGTTCGGCCTTACGGTGATGGACTCGACGTTGGATTTGTTCGTTGACAAGTCTCTTGCGCTCCATTGATAAGTTGAACCTCCATTGGCTTTCATTGTGATGCTGTCTTTGTAACAGATAGCGTCCACGTTGGATGAAATCCATATGTTCGGAAGTGGTTTCACAGCGACCGTGAAGGTGGTGTCGGACATACATCCTTCCTTGTCGCCTTCCACATGATAGGTGCTGTCTCTGTATAAAGTATCAGAGACATTTGCGCTCTTTGAATTGTCTGCCCATAGATAGGTGTTAGCACCTGACACTCCGATTTTTGCAGGCTCTCCATAACATACGTATTCGGGAGCGTTGACTTTCAAAACAGGGTATGGTTTTGTGTTGATAGTCTTTTCCGCTGTACCCACACATCCGTATATGTCTTGGACAATGACGTCGAATGTTTTACGGCTCTTGACAGGAGTGCTGATCTTTTCGACCGTTTCTCCGTCACCCCAAGAATAGGATTTGAACAGTACTTGAACGCCGTTCTCATCTTTCGGATTGTCGTTGACAACCCAAAGGGTATCGAAGTCGCCTTCACAAATTCTATCCGAGAATGCGTCGATATGAAGTTTCGGAAGATTGTGTACAATCACCTGATATTCGTTAGAGTTCCTACATCCGAATTCGTCCTCACCCCATACTGTATAAACCTTGTTACTTGCAGGTGATACTTTAATTTCGTCTGTCATGTAAGTTCCGTTTTCCCATTCGTACAATCCGCTCTTTCCTCCTGATGCGATGAGCTTGATGCTGTCTTTCTCGCAAATCTCGTTGTCGATTATGTCAGAGGTGATGAGTATGGTCGGAAGGCTCTTCACAGGAACATTTATCTCAATTGCTTTAGACTCGCAACCGTTTTTGTAGCCTATTACTTTGAATGTTCTGTCCATTGTGAGAGTGTCTGTGATTATGTCACTTGTTTCGTCACTGTCCCAAAGGTAGGTGTCTGCTCCTGAAACTCGTATTTTCGCTTCTGAATTGAAACATACGTAATCAGGTTTCTCTTCTACTTTCAGAACCGGCAAATCTTTTTTGTGGATTGTCGTGTCTATTGTCCATTCGCAACCATTCGCATTAACGCCTGATACGGTGAATGTGACATCTTTATCAGTTATTTGATAAGTGAGTTCTTCTCCACTTGTAAGGGTACTTTCTCCGATACTCCAAGAATAGTCAACTGCAGATCCTATCACTTTTAGAGTTACGTTGTCTCCCGAACAGATGGAGTCGGATGGTGATGCGATGATTCGAATGTCAGTTGGTCTTGAATCCACTCTGATCATTTGTGTTGCCGTTGATTTACATCCGTGTTTGTCTGTGCCGATAGCCGAGTATCTCATAGACTCTTTAGGAGAATCTTCCAATATGTTGGAAGAGTTGTTGCGAATGGTGTCGGCTTTGCTTAATCCGCTTTGTGCGTTCTTGTACCACAAATACGAGAGAGGTCCGTTTCCGTTCTTGTCGTCATCAGCGGTAAGAATGATGTTCTTTTCGACGCAGATGGCTTCGTCGGATTTAATCTCGAAGATTGGTAATGGCCAAACATCGATACTGAATGTTGTGTCGGTGTAGCATTCGTTGACACCTACTCTTACATTATAGTTCTTCTTGTTGGAAAGTTTCTCTTCCCAGAAACTATTGGTATTGTTGTTTTGCCATTCCCATTGAGCGTCTTTGCTCAAATCGTTTCCGTTGTTGTCCTTGGCGGTGAGTTCTATGCGTACCGATTCGTTCTTGCAGACTGTGTCCACACCCGTATTGGTTTTAACACCAATGATAGGGTTTGGTTTTGTCCTGATGATTTCAGGACGAACTGCCTCACATCCGTTATTATCCGTACCGAACAGGATAACAGAAGTGTTGTCTTCTGTGATAGTCGGATTGATGGATGATGTGTAATATTCATCACCGTCGATCATCCAAACGAAGGACTCTGCTGTACCAGTGGCGTAAAGTGACGCTTCTGCACCTTGGCAGACGGACAGATCGCCACCGATTAAAACGGTTGGAGTTTCATTGACTTTTATGTCTATGCTTCCGGTCCCTTTACATCTATTCTCGTCTTCTCCTGTCACGGTGAATTTAGCCATGAATGACGTGTTGGTCTTCGCTTTGAAGGTGGCGGTGAGAATGTCATCTGTCAGTTTGCTTGACACTTCTCCAGCCCATTGGATGTTGTTGTCTTCTATTGTAGGTTTGCTCCATTGGTATTTGCCTGAGACTCCTCCCATGGCTGTCAGAGTGTCGTCTTTACCGAAA
Source organism: uncultured Bacteroidales bacterium (assembly GCA_937907165.1). GTDB lineage: Bacteria > Bacteroidota > Bacteroidia > Bacteroidales > Paludibacteraceae > UBA1181. The sequence goes on from CALCUH010000001.1 coordinate 15,376, forward strand.
CAAACGTCAGAGAAGAGTGCGTCGATTTGAATGGTTGGAAGTGACCAAATGTTGATGGTCGTATCAATGAATGATTCACATCCGTTAGATTTACCGATCAATCGGATGTTCGTAGGAATCGTGATGTCATTGATAGTGATGGAACCTTCTCCTGCTTCAGAACTTAATTCTGTTCCGTCTTTCTCCCATGTGTAACCTCCGTTCGCTCCGCCGGCGTTCAATGTCATGTAGTCGCCGTGGCAAACATAGTTGGTATCCAAACCAGCTCCGTTCTTCATTGATAGGGACAAAACAGGTATGTCTTTAATGTCAACATAGATGCTTTCTTCCCTCATACAGCCGAATGGATTTTTACCCCAAACTTTGATAGTGTCTCTTCCTGTCAATGTCTTAGTAAATATCCGGTCTGAACGGAATCCCTTCAAATCATTCCAATCGTATTCCAACCCGACGTTATTTGCCTCTACTTTCACTTCGCTTCCGTTACATACAGGGGCGTCGCTTGTCAGTGAAAATTCTGGAAGTTGGTATAAGGAAACGATTGCTTCACCCGTTCCGATACATTTGTGCTCGTCAATACCTGTCACTTTGAATCTTGTATCTTCTGTGATGGCAGGTGTCTCGTATTCTGTCCCTTTCACGTCTGTTCCGACCCAAGTGAATTCTGTTATTGTGGATGGACTGCTAACTTCCAAAATTGTGGAGCTGTCAGGACATACGGATTTGTTCTCCACAATGATAGTAGGAAGATCCCATGTGTCGACTTTGTATTTGCCGATGGTGGCACATTGAATGCCTTTTGCCTCATTCACTATATTGGATACTGTAACCGTATATTGGGTCTGTTTGTTGACTTTAGGGGTGATGGAGTCTCTGTTCAATGCGACGCCCGTTTCTCCCCATTCATTCCATAAGTAGGTCACTTTTTTCAAGTCCGGATCTGATTCATGGTGAATGCGTATCAGCGCTTTGTCGTTCACACAGACGTTAGCGCTGATGGTGTCTATTACCAGCACAGGGTGGTTATGCATCTTTACCGAGTGTGCTAATGTATCGCTACAACCGAATGCGTTGGATGCTATCAAGTTGACGGTAGTATCGCTCTTAATTGTGAAAGTGTGGCTCTTCAGACCGGATATCCTATTGCCATGGACGTCTGCCCATTCATAAGAGAGGTTGTCTTTGCTTGAACCTGAAAGTGCGATTGCTTGATTCTCGCAGGCGTCTGTCGGACCATCTACTTCGAATTTTGGTAAAGTGTTTAACTTGATGACCGTCTTGTCTGTATTGTAGCATACGTATTCTTTGTCGTAAGTATATGTCTTACCTCCTAATAGGGTATGGGTCTCTCCGTTATTTTCCGGGACGAAGGTCAGACTAGTTTCTGTCTTGCTGTCGTCATTATCCCATTTGTACTTGTCGATATCTCCGTTGATAGCATGGAGAGTCATCGGTTTATTTTCACATTCAGCGATGTTGTTACCTTCTTCAATCTTAATGTTTGGTAATTGGAGAGGTTGTATACGTATCGTCGTGTCTTTGGTACATGTCGCAATGTTATATTTTGTGGAGGCTTCGACGAAGAACCATGTTTCGGAGGTCAATGCATCAGTTGTCATTGTCGTTCCTTTCGCTTTTTCTTTTGTGCTCTTAGCCATGCCTTCATACCATCTGAATGTGGTATTAACGTCGGTATTGTTCGTCTTGAGAGTGACTTTGTCGTTCGTACAAACGTAATCGTCGGCTTCAATCATCAAATCAGGACGTTTTTTCATGGAAATTGCCAACTCATGATTATTCTCGCATAATGTGTTCTCGTCAATCGCATATATGGTAATTGTTGTATCGTTGACAATGACATAATCGTAAGAAGTGGTCGGACGATATCCGTTTTCGTCCCATTTGTACTTATAAGAGACGGAAGAATTGACCTTAATTGTAGTCTTCTCGTTCTCGCAAACTTCATTGTCACCAACTATTGTGAAGTCTGGTAAGATGTTTCTTCTGACTTGGAAGTCTGCAGTGTTCTTACATCCATGTTCGTCCACTCCTTGTACTTTGTAGGTGGTTAAGTCTTTGGATGGTACCGTACTGAGTGTATCGGCGGTTCTTGTCGGATCGGCTTTGGTCAAATCTATTATGGCGGTGTTATTCCCGTTTTTGTATTCGCCCCACCAATAATAATTGTTTGCAATTCCGCCTTCCGCACTAAGAAGCACAGTGTCTCCTGTACAAACCTCATCTTTTCCGCTCAATCTGACGACAGGCAATTCCCATGGTGTGATTTTGAACGTGGTATCTGAAATACACTGCAATTCGTTGTCTCGTAACGGATAAGATTTTATAACTTTTGCCGTGTATTCTTTGTAAGTGGAAACCTCTTGTGTTAATGTGCTGTTATGGTCTCTTAAACCTTCATTGATATCAGAGCCGGTACGTGCATCTTTCCAACTGAAGACGACTCCGCTCATATGGGAACCGACTGATATTGTCGCAGTGTCGTTTTTACATACGTTATGAGTGTCTTTTATTGCATAAATGTCCGGGTATTTCTTCATCTTTATTAAGAAAGAATCCGTTTTGTCGCAATCGTTTGTATTGGTAGCCATTACGTAGAGCATGGTATCCTGAGTTATCTTAATCTTTAACTCGTCGTTTTGTCCAAGTAGAGTTCCTTCTTTGTTGCTCCACTTGTAGTTTAATCCACCGATTGTCGTAGCGTCTTTAGTGGCGGTAATAGTTACCGACATTCCTTCACATGCGATCGTGTCGCCTGAAATGCTGAATTTTGGCAATGAGTTGATGCTGATGGTGACGCTGTCTTGGTTAACACAACCATTTTCGTCCATACCCCATAGATGCTTTGTGGTTTGGGTAGTAAGGTTGGTGTAGGTTGTGTCGTCGCTTGATCTGTAATCGTTCTCGTTGGAAGATGCCTTGCCGCTATTGTCTCTCCATGCGTATTTAGAGGCACCGGATCCGGTGAGATTAATTGAACTATATTCACAAATGGATGTCTTAGCGGCGTCAATCTTAACATTTGGCAAACTTAATACGTCTACAGTGAATGTCTGTGTTTGTTGACATCCGTCCCTGTCTCCGACAACTTTGAAGCTGGTAAGTTCCGTGACGTTGGTTTGTGTGTAGGTTGATTCGTTTTTGTCACTTTCGTCCATCCAAATGAAGGTGGTTGCTGAGGACGTGTCTTTCGCTGTTAAAGTGACATTATTTCCGTAGCAAACATTATGATTTCCTTCGATGGTGATTTCCGGGTTTGGCTTCATGTCGATAGTCTGCTTCACTGTGTCGGAAATACAACCATTGTTGTCTTTGGCCAATACATAGACATCTTTCTTTGAATGAATGTCTTTTAATTCGTAAGTCTGCGCTGTTGAGAACTCATTATCTTCCCATTGATACAACAATTCTTTGTTGCCTTTTGCTTTTGCGGTCGCTATTGTGTCGCTTCCGTCACATACGATGGATGGCATCGTTAACGTGAATTCTGGTAACGAGTTGACGTATACGTTGAAGTTTGTGGAGTCGATACATCCGTGTGCGTTTTCCGCAATAACAAGATACTCTGTATCTTTATGAGGGGTAACCTTAATCTTGGATTCGCTTCCCGAATCAGAGCCTTCCCTTCCGATGATTATGGAGTTGACCGGTTCCTTCCAAGTCCATCCGTTGGTGATGATATCGTTAGATTTGGCGGACAATACGACTTCGGATTTGTCGCATATGGTTGTGTCTGCTTTCCCTCCGTTGATGGAAATCGTAGGTAATTCCCAAACATCAACTGTTACAATTTCTGTGCTTTGACATGTCAAAATATTGGATGGGAATTGCATTGCTTCTCCGTTGATTATCGTGTCGTGGGTCTCGTCGTAATTGTTCTCCAATCCGATGGTGAAAGATGTCTTGCCGTTTATTTGTTCTGTTATGTATAACGTATCTTGTTCATTCAGAGTTGAAGGCCTATTGTCTCTCCAAATATATTTTGCGAGCCTTTTATTGGTGTTGTTATGATCTTTTGTGGCTAATTTGATTTTAGCGATGCTTCCTAGACAGACGGTGTCAGGTCCTGCGTTCCAGAATGAAGGATAATCTTTCGGCTTGATTTTGAATGTCTTAGTGGCAGTACATCCGTATTGGGTTTCTGCTTCTACTTTAACAATCTGTTCTGAAGTCACATTGGTCATCTTGATGCTCTTTGTGTTTTCCGCACCTGTACTCCATCTCCATGTTCCTCCTTCGCTTCCGTCTGAGAATTCTAGAATTTGATCATCACCTTTGCAGACAAGGATATATTCCATCGGAACCTCAATGTTTGGCGTGTTGAAGACAAGGATCTCGGCCGTTTCGCTATTGTGGCAATTGTTTTGTCCTGCCACAATCTCAACTGCGTAGAGGAGAGTGTCGGTGACGGTTGGTACGTCAATAGTTAACTCTCGGTTCGTTTCTCCTGGCAAAATATCATATGTGGAGGTTGCCTCGTTGAATTTTTTCCATTGATATTGCTTTGCTTCTGATACGGATAGAGTTGCCGTTGTGTTATTAACACAAAGGAAGTTAGGAGCGTCGATTTTTACGTTTGGAAGACTTTCTATATTGAAACTAACCGAATCTTCGGTCTGACAATATTCGTTGATTGCTGTCGCATGAATTGTTTGAATTCCAGCGGAACGTATGATGTTAACCTCTTTCCAAATGCTGTCGGTTCCTAAAGAGATAGGGTTCCCTTCTATTTCGATTCTATTGGTATTCCAACTTTGGATTCTGATGACTGCCGTATCTCCGTAACAAATGTCGGATGGCGTGAGTTTAAGTGAAGGTTTTGCTTTTATCTCAATTGTGGTGTCCATAGTCATCGAGCATCCTGCGTTTGACGTGGCTGTGACGGAGTAAGTTTCTTTCTCCCCAGCGCTTTGAGTGGATGATACGGTGATGGATTTCGCTGATTTTTCAGAGCTTAAAGTACCCCAATCTAATTCGTTGACGTCTGAATCGTTAATCACTTTCAATTCTATGTTGTCGCTGTTTTCACATACGGCGGCTGGTGCCGCTAACGTGAACGTAGGATGATTGTTAACGATAATGGTAAATGAGGCTTGGTTTTCGCATCCTGCCTCATCGTCAGTTTTCGCTTTTAAATTGAATACGATTGCGTTTTGATTCTTTTCGGAAAGGAACACCATCGTGTCTTTTCGGGTATTGGATGCGGTGTCTCCGTTGAATGCTTTTTCTGTCGACCATGTGTAGTCTTTTAAACCTTGGGTCGCCGATAATACGAAGGTGTCACCTTGACAGATTGAAGCCGAACCATTCAGCTCACCGTTGATACGAACGTCTGGCAATGGCTTGACGTTTATCGTGATTGTGGTGTCATTCCCGTAACATGTTTCTGTGGAGGTTCCAACCTTGTAAGCCAATCCGTATTTTATGGTATAGTCCTGAGATTTGGTTGGCTTGAACGTGTGGCTCTTCCCTGTCTCCTTGTTGGCTACGGATTCCGCACCATTCCCAAAATCATAGGTAGTAGCCCCTTTGAATATGATTGTGGCACCTGATGGATCGGTCTCGCAGAAGTCGGTGTTTCCTGAGAATGTTACCGTCGGATTCTCTAACATGCCGATGGTCTTCGTAGTTTCATTTGATTTACATCCGTTTAAGTCTGTACCGAAGACCGACACAATGGTGTTGTCTTGGGTTATCGCCATCTTGAGGTTTTCGCTATTCTCTTGTTGATCCATACCGTTCACTTTCCAAGAGAAGGTTCCCTTACCATTGTTCAGATTTGCTGTGGCTTGTACTTCTGATCCTTCGCAGACAACGTCTTTGGCGTCAACTGATATGATTGGGTTTTCCCAAGTGTGTACGGTGAAAGGTTCGGAAGTCGCTGAACATTGGTGCGTTCCTGTGCCAGTGGCTTTTACCTTGAATGTGTAACCGCTCGCTTTGTAGTTTAACCCTTTGGCTATCATGGTGTCATTTGCCGAAGCGTTTTTCTTATCCAATGTGACGTCATCCTCTTTAATCCATTCCAAAGTGTAGGATGGCTCGTCTCCGTTAACGATCACGTTAAGTTCAACATCTCCTCCCGCACATACGTTCTCTTCTCCTTCTATGGAGACAGTAGGCGAATTATAGTAATTTGTAGTCACCGTGTCATTGGATGAACATCCTGCCATGTCTACGGTGACAATATAGGTGTTCGCTTCCTTGATGCTGTCTTTGAGAACGGAACTATTTCCGATGAAACTCAAATCGTTCTCTTTCCTCCATGTGAAGGTGGTGTCGCTTCCTACTGCGTAGTTGGTGATGCTAGCTTTTACGTTGAAGCTTTCGAATCTACATTTTTGAATGTTGTCGTCAGTCAAGGCGAGAGTAGGGTATGGTTTCGTCTCAACAATGATGGAATCTCTTGATTGACAGTTGTTTTCTGGATTTGTGCAAGTTACCTTGAACTCCGTCTGGGAAGGTATCTTTTCGGTAATGCTGCTTCCTGTCTTACTGTGATCCCAAACGTATTCATATGTGTTGATAGGACTCTCGATTTCGATTGTGGCGTTGGTGTTCTCGCAAACCGGATCTACGTCTTTGATGGATACGGACGGATTTGGAAGCGGATAGATCGAGAATTGGGTCGTGTCATAACATTGGGTCGTCGTGTCTTTCGCGATGACTTGGTAGGTCTCTCCAATTCCGCTCACTTTCATTATCGTCAAAGTGTCGTTGCCTGCGCTATATTTGAGTGCCTCAGTTTGATTGTTTTCACAATTGTTGATGTCTGAATTCCAGCAGTAGATGATGCCGGAACTTAAATTGTTAACCGTCGCACTCATGTCAAATGATGAACCCGTACAGATGCTTGCGTCTCCATTCCTCATTCCATTAATGGTTACAACTGGTTTTTCTTTGACTTTAATGGTGATGAATGTGTCGATTTGGCAAGATCCCGTACCTGTTTGAACTTTGATGTTGTAGGTGGTCGTCATTTTAGGTGACAATTTTTGGATTGTCACGCTTTGCGCTTTGTCGATTTCTTGCCAATAGTATTGTGCGGTAACTTTGTCGTTATTGTTTTTGATTGTGATCGTGGTCATGTCACCTTCACAAATCACAGTGTCACCTAAGAATTCGATTTCAGGCATTGGTAATACGTCTGCAGAGACTACGGTATCTGTCGAACAATTGAATGGCGAATTTGCCTCCAACACGAACGAGGTTTTTTGTGAGATCTCCTTTTCCAGCTTTTCTCCTGATCCTACTATAGCTCCTTTGGTTGAGTCCGGATTAGCCTCGTACCATGTGAATGTCACGTCGTCGATTGCGTTCGTCGTTTTGGCCTTGATATCGGTCGGCTCGTTTGGACATTGTTCTGTGAGTGAAACTTCAACTACAGGGGTCGGTTTCACAGTCACGTCGATTGGCTTAGATGCCTGACAGTTGTTTTTGTCTGTGACGGTGACATTGTAGGTGATTGTCTTCTCCTTATTGGTGATTGCAGGGGTCATGACAATCTTAGAAGTATCTCCAGTAACGTATTTGAATGCGTTGTTTTCTGTCCATTGGTATCTCTTGATATTGGCTTGGTCATCGCAAACCACGGTGAGAGTGTCGCTCTGGTCAGCTTCACAGATAATGTTCTCTCCGTTGATGCTGTTGATGATTGGTAAAGCGTAGACTGAGATGATGGTATCTTTCTCGGTTTCGCATCCTTCTGACGATGTGGCTTTGACGATAAAGTTGATGCTACCTTGCATGTTGTTGATGGTCTGTTGCGTTGCGTTTCCTTGCGGATTTCCGTTCCATTTCCATTCAAATGTTTCGGCGTTTTGTGCGTCTTTGATTTTTATGGTCATATTGTCGTTAAAGCAAACCGTTTCCGCATCGAAGTTGAATGTCGGGTTTGGATTGATTCTCAAATCTATCGTGTCGCTCTTCTGACATACCAAAGTTTTGGTTGAGAAAGATTGCGTGTTCGTGGTGGTAACCATGAAACTTGTATCTTGGGTTAGAATAGGCTGGATGTTTTCTGTCCTTTCTGCAATACTCATTGCGCTAGCCTTACCACCGCTTACATAACGCCAAATTTGTCCGTTGCCGAGTGCGGTCAATTTGATTTGGTTCCCTTTACAAAGTTTGCTCTCGCTGCTTAGCTCGATGGATGCTGTCGGCAATGAAACTTTGCTGATGGTTGTTGTCACAGTGTCGCTGGCGCAACCTGACTCGTTGATAGCGGATACTTTATAAGAACCTTCGCGTACTTTGATTGTATCATCAGACATTTCCTTGAAGTTATATGTCGTTCCGGTGACTTTCTCCCAAGTATAATCGACGCTTTCGCCATATACTTCTTTGACGGAGATGAGGGTGCTGTCTCCTTCGCATACCGCTTCTCCTGATGTGACAGCTAGGGTAGGACGTGGGTTGACTGTGATGTAGAGTGTACTGTCTGTCACACAACCATTTTCGTTAACCGCTTGAATGTCATATCTTTCGATACGCTTGCTTCCCTTGCTTGTAGTCAAAATTGTATTTACTTTGTCGTCATTCCTACCAGCTCCTGATGTCCATGTGGCAGGTGATGCGGTAGATGTGCCGGATGTCCATGACGCTTTCATGTCGATGGCGTCACCGCTACATATTTTGTTTCCGGCAGGTACTCCTGTGATTGTGAGCGCAGGCGCTGTTTTGATTGAAACGGAAATGCTTGGGGATATGTTGCTCTGACATCCGTTTTGATCGATTCCGGAAGCTTGTATAGTGAAAGCCTTTTGGATTTTCTCTATTATGATTTCGCTGCTGTCCGCATAGTCGCATTTGATGGTTCCTGCATTGGATGGATTGACGATCCAATTGTATGTTTCAGATCCTTTGGCTGTGAATGTCAAATTCGCTCCTAAGCATACGATATCGTCTCCACTGATTGTGACATTAGCGGTTGGGTAAATGTTGACTTTTTGTACGCCTTCGGCCGGACAATTATGGCTGTCGGTGGCAGTTACTTTAAACTCTTTGTTTTCGTCTATCGCCGCAGTGACACTCTTGCCCGTCTTATTGATGCCTTCCCAAATAATGTTAGACACGGAATTGTTGGTGACCTCAAAATTCGTTTCTTTGCCTTTACAAACCGTATATGCCTTCCCTTCTGTGGATTCTCCGTCCACTGTGATCTTCAGCGTTTCTTGCGGATAAACGGTTACCGATATTGTGGTGTCTTTTCCTTTACATCCGTCTTTCTCGTAGCTGACTGTGTAGGTCTTGTTTTGTGTCAACGAAATGTTAGTCGGTTCCCAAGTTACTGGCAACGTCGTTGATTTTGTATAGGTTCCGTCTGGCCAATAGTAGGTGTCGGCTGTTCCACCTGTGACTTTGATGGTTGGTGCGCTGTTGTAACAGATGTCGCCAGCGGAAGCTATCATGTTTGGAATCGCTTTCGCATAGACGTTGATTGTGTCTGAATTTTTACAACCATTTCCGTCTGTAGCTTCTAATCTGTATTTTGATTGCGCTTTTAATGAATATATTGTGAATTCATTGCCGCTTGCCAAAGATGAACCTTCCTTATTACCTCCGGCGTCGCTCTTAGACCAATCGTATGAATTGTAGACGTTGTTCGCTCTTAATGTGACATTTTCTCCGTTACATACAGGATTTTCGTCTGCGATAATCTGTACGTTTGGAAGCGGATTCACGTTGACGTAGAAGTCTGCGCTATCGTAGCAATGGCTACTATTATCGGTGACTTTTAAGTTCATTTTGTAAAGTTGAATTGTCGGATCGTTTGCTGATACGACAATATTCTTATTCGTGGAACCGGTCACATTATATTGCTCGGAACTCCATTTGTATGATGGATTGGTTGAACTTGTTATCGGTTTCAATTTTATTGAATCGTTCAAACATATGCTTGCGCTGACCGTTTTTCCTGCTTGGTCTTCAACTTCAATGCGAACGGATGGCTTCGGAATCACATGGATTGTGAAGTCTTTAGTGACTTTACAAGTGCTATTTTCGCTTTGTCCTGTGACGTTGTAGGTCTTGTCTGAGTACAATGCTTCTGTCTCTTGGTATGTACTTCCTTTGGCGTTGTTCTCGCTATTCCATGTGTAGGTCGATGCTCCGGATAATTTAATTAATGGTTTGTCGCCCGCACATACGGTTCCTGGTGAAACGAGGCTGATATCAAACGTCGTTTCAGGTTTGATGCTAATGATTCTTGATTGTCTTTTACAGCCCAAGTAGTTGTAGGCGAATGCATGGAAGTTCTTGTCGTCCGTGTTATCGATTTTTTTGATATCATCCGTTGCATAGTCCAATGTGTTGCTTGTGCTTAAAACATTACCTTTCGCCTCACACCATTCATATCTTACCGCACCTACAGCTTCTGCTTTTAACGTGAAGATACCGCCTGGACATGGTGAGTTGACAACAGTGACTTCTACCGGGCCTAACAAAGCGACGCTTGCCGTGATGTCTTTTGTCTGCTTACATCCGTTATTGTCTTCGACGGTGACGGATACTTTGTTGCTTTGTGAATTCGGTATCACTCTACATATTTTACTGCTTTTACTGCCGGATATGATCGATGCGTCGTCTGCGGTCCATGAATAAGATTTGAATTCACTGGATATCTCAAATGCGATTTCTTTGCCTTCACATACGGTATTGTTGTCGTGATTGTCGCTTGTGATGGCGAAATTAGGCAATGGATTTACGATTGTGGTCTCTTTTATAGGCTCCTCGTTTGAACACTGTTTGATGGTGTCTCCTTTCGCATTGGTGTAATAGTGCGTTCCTATTACCGAATATATGAAGCTGGCATTGAGTTTTTCTTTGCATTCCGTGCCGATGTAATGACCATTGTTCCAATTATAGGAAACGTTCGTCGCTGGGGTCGCATCGTAAATGATTGTCCTTGACGTGTCACCTTCACAAACTTTGTCTGGCTTCACTTTAAAGCTTGGTATGGATACTGCTACGACTTCATGCTCTGACTTAGTGATACATCCGTAGTCGTTTGTGACCTCCAATACATAAACTTTATTATTGTCAATCTTTTCCGTAATGGATTTGGTCGTTGAGATAACAAATCCAGGGTTGGATTTCTCGCTCCAAGAATATGATTTGAAGTCGAATTGAGATGTCAGATCTACGGATTTATCCAAACATATCGCGGAATCTCCGACAATACTGTTCTCTGTCTTACCGTATACTGACAGTTCGTAGGATGCGGTGCTTTCGCAATGGCTTCCTTCCTTATTCGTCGCTTTCACTTGGAATATATACGGATCGTTAGGGTCGGATTTGACCGCTGTTGGCGCATATTCTATTTCTGACCCGCTCGTGTCGCTTGTTGGAGGGAAATTAGTCCATGTTATTTGGGCGTTGTCGGCTATCGCTTTCAGACGGAAGGCCTCGTCTCCCAAACAAATGCTGCTTCGATTGTTTTCCGTTGCGGGATCGAATGATATTACTGGCTTTTTCTCTACGCTAACTGTCACGAATGTGTCTGATTGGCAATTGTTGTTGCCATAGAGGGTGATGTTATAGGTCTGAGTGCTTTCCAAACTACTGAACGTCAACTTGTTGCCAGCTGTCGCATTCTCTTCTCCGCTCACTTGTATCATTTTGATTCCGTCGCCGTTCTTGTCTGTGAATGTGATGGTTACGTTTCCGCCTTCACAGATGCTTGTTTCCGGGAATATCGCTTGCGGTTTTGTTTGTACGTTAGCGATGGCTTTTTTAGCCTCGCTCTTACATCCGTTTACATCAACTCCGTAGACATTGAATGTGTCGTTTTGGTTGACTACCGGATAGATGTAGTCGCCTGTCAATTGCGTAGTGCCGTTGTCCCATACGAATTGAAGAAGACCTGCTCCTTTATTTTCTGCGTGAAGCGTGGCGATTTCTCCTTGACAGACATTTTGTTTAGTTATATCATTGATTTCCGGTAAGCCATTTACTTTGATAATGATGCTGTCTGTACTTTCACATGAGTTGTTTCCTACACCCATGACCTTGTATTTCTTTTCGCCTATTGTGCTCGGCTTAATACGGAGAACGCTCATTGTGGAGTCGCTCGCTTTCATGTCAGGTGCCGTAATCCATTTGTATGAGTTCGCTCCCGTTGCCGTTAAGATGACGCTGTCACCCAAACAAATCTCTTTGCTGAGCGGGTTGCTCTCAATTTGAATGTTAGGCTTTTTGTTTACCGTCAAATTGATTGTCTTCTTTTCGCTTTGACATGCTTTGTCGCTTGTTGCCCAAACGGTATAGATTTGGCTTTCTGTTTGTGTGCCAGATTCCGTAAATGTGGCGTCTGACGCATTGACCGTAGTGGAGAAGTTTGTTCTGCTGATTGTATATGTATTTACGTTAGAAGCGTCACTGAATTGAATCTCTCCGTGGCTTCCTTCGCAAATATCTTCCGCTGTCGCTTTGAATGTTGGAATTGCGTTAACTGTAATTGTTTTTGAGGTGTCTTTCACGCAACCGTTAGCGTTAATTCCTCTAAGGGTAATGGTTGTGTTGCTGTATAGGGTAGGTTTGTAGGTCTCACCACCGCCTACACTGACTCCGTCTTGGAACCAAGAATAGTTCTTTGTGTCGACATTTTGCCCCGTCAATGTAAATACTTCTCCCGCACATTTCTCCAATTCTCCGGCTATGTTGACTTCTGGCAATTTGTTGACTGTAATGGCGTAAGTCGCAGGCGCTGATTTACATTTGCCTTCAGTTACAGTTACCGTAGCGTCAATTTTGCTTGAGTTCATCGGCGCGATGTATTGGGCTTGATATGAACTGTTTGTCTGATTATGATTGTAATCGCTATTGTTCCAATTGTAAATGATATTATTTAAATCAGAGTTGGTGACGTGTGCCTCTAGTCTCATGCTATCACCTACGCAGACGCTGTTCTTACCACTCAAACTTGTGATGGATACTCTTGGTATATCGTTCACTTTGATGGTTTTCGTCTTTGTTGTCGTACAACTACCATTACCTAACGTCGCTTTGATAGTATAGTCTTTTGCGATGGTTAATGTCGTATCTAATTCGGTGCCGATTTTATAGTCATCCCATTTGTATGACGTGATGTTTGTGTCTGTTGTGCTAATACTTAAATGAACGGACTCGTTTTTACAAATGCTCTCTTTATCAGCTATGATTTCGAAATTAGGCGCACCGATTACTTTCACGCTATATGTTGTGTCTTCCGATTCACATCCATTTTGATCAGTACCTTTGATTGTGAAGGATATATTGTCGCTCAACTTGATGATGTTGTAGACGTTACTATTGTTGCTCAAATCCACATCGCCTTGTTTCCATGACCATCCGTCACTCTTCATGTCTGTTGTGTTACTTGCGTCTCCGCTAATGGTGATTTTTACATTCTCTCCGTTACATACGGTTGTACTCGGATCTTGGGTGATGGTGATTTTCGGAGTCGGTTTTTCAACGATCGTTTGAGGTGCGGCATTGCTTTCACATAAGTGGCTATCAGTTGCTTTTAAGTTGAAAGTCGTCTCTCCGTTAATTCTTACTTTAATGGTCTTGCTTGAATTTGAAGTGTTCTCAACGTAGTCAACATCCTTGTCTGCCGACCATTGATAGGTGAGACTGGTGTCTCCGATCGCATTCAATTCCGCCACTCCATTCTTACAAACATAACCTAATCCGGCGTCTATACCGATTGATTGCGGTGTGTAAGCGTCTAAGTCTTTGGTGATTTCCGAACGGCAACCAGCTGCTGAGGTCGCTTCGATTGTGAAACTTGTGGCTCCGCTTATAGCGCCTGTGTTGAACGCCAGTTTGTTGTTAGTCTTCGTTTGTGCCACTCTCGAAGGGGTTATTTTCCAGTAACTCAATGAGTTGCTTAAATCGATTGTGTTTGATGCGTCTTCGACAATGATGTCTACGCTGTCGCCTTCGCACAAAACGTCTTTTGAGCACTTCAAACTCAAAGAAGGTTTCCCTAGAACTTTTAACAATATTGAGTCTTTGCTTGAACACCCTTCACTATTAAGGCCTGTTACAACAAATTTTATGTCGTTTGTGATAACTGGTTCGATTTTGTTGCAACTTGCGCATGGATAATTCGTCTTTATGTTACCTATTGTTTGTTCCCATGTATAGTTGCTGCCTCCTTCCGCTTCTAAAGTTACCACGTCCTCTTTACAAACGCTTTTGTTGTTGAGGATGTCTTTGTCTTTGATGGCGATGTGAGGTGTGCTATTAACGATAATGTCATAATGGGCTGTGTTGTAACAACCTTTGCTGTCAGTTCCTTTTACAGAGAATAAGAGTCTGCCCGTGGCGGCTATTGAGTCATATACTGCTGAAATCTCTCCGTTATCCCAAATATATGAGGACCCGCCTTTGGCTGTAAGTGATACATTTTCTCCTTCGCAGTACTCTTTCGCACCCGTAATGTAGATGTTTGGTTTTGATACTACGTTGAGACTAAATCTTTTGTTCGTCCTACATCCTTGTTCCGAAATTGCTTCAACGCTTATTCCGTATGAAGATTTTCCTCCGATGATTGACCCGACTTCATCTGTGTATGTGTCACCTAACACAATACCGGTTTTGTTGGTGTAGTCTGAATTAGGTGTCCATTTAATGGTATCCGCATACGATTTGTTGACAACCTTCATGCTGATATCGTTGCCTTCACACACATATTCTTTTTCCATCGAGAATTCCGGGAATGGATATACTGTAATTGTTCTTGTTTCAGTTGAAGAACAGAAGCTTTGTGATGTTCCCATAACCGTGACGTTGGCGTCTTCCGAAAGAGGAATCTCAATGCTGTTTCCTGTTGTGTTGGCTATCTTTTTACTTCCGTCTGTGGAGGTGATGCTCCATGCGAAGGTTCCTGGTGCTGGGGTGCCTGACACTTTCATGCTCGCTTGTAACTTGACAATGGAATTGATGCAAGAGTCAAGGTTTTGTACGTCTCTTTCAATCGTAATTACCGGTATGTCGTTTACAAACACCTCTGTTTCCGCTGTTCCGTTGCATCCGTTGCTTCCGGATCCGAACACTTTGTATTGGGTGGTTTGGTCTGGTTTTACCACAATGGTATCGGTTGTATTCCCTTTGATGGTATCCCACGCCGTTCCGTTATATTGGAACCAGATATATCCGTTGGTAGATGACCCTCCTGTTGCTTTCAGGATGGCGGAATCACCTGCGCATATACCTCCCTCCGCTCCGGAAATTGCTAATGCCGGTGCTTCTTGGACGGTAAATTCCACGAACGTTTCTGTGACACATCCATTCAATGAGCCTTGTAATTCATACTCTTTGTTTCCTGCCTTTCCAACGTTATCGATTGTTAATATTGTGTCTGTACCGGTTTGAACTCTGATAGTTTCTCCTTGCCAAATGTATGTATCCGCACCTGATACCGTGATTGTTCCTGAGTTGTCCTCACAGTTGCCTGTGCTTGGTGTCGCTGTAATGGTCGGATAAGGTTTGCTGTATAATATGACCGTGTCTTGAGATGAGCAACCGAACGCATCTTCTCCTATCGCAATGATGGTATCTCCCGCATTGCCTTCGGAATAGAGTGCCATGGTTATTTCTTCACCTACGGCACCGTTACTCCATGTGTAACTTATGGCGTCGGTTGAGGTCTCCGTCGATGCTTTTCCGGCACTTAATGTCTTTGTTCCTCCCGTGCATATTCTACTTGTGTCGCATGTGATTTCAATTTGTGGTGCGGTCCTGATTGTCACATCTACGGAGTCTAATGTCTTGCATCCTCCCTCGCTGATTTCTTGCTTGCCTTCCACGTAATACCATCCTGCCTCAGGATTTCCTTTTTCAAGTTTTGCGGTTGAAACTGTATCGTTTCCGTTTTTCCACCACTTGAATAGGCTGGCGCCTCCAGCTTCCAAATCTAGGGAATTCCCCTGGCAGATTGTAGTCACACCTTTTATGCTTATTTTTGGCGCTTGGGTAACTTCAAGGTTAAATTCCTTTTGTGATTTACAAGTTATGCTTCCATTAATTTTATATCCTTCCACAGCGTAGAATTTCTTAGCCTCATTCGCTTTCAGTTTAATTTCGAGCGAGCTGCCGCTACCTAATGGTGTGGAGGTGCTCCCTGCCTCCTGATCGTTGTCGATTTGACATGAGTCTACCCCTGATACTTTTAAGGTGAATTCCTCACCCGCGCAGACTTTTGACGGAGAATCATCGAATTTAATCTCAGGCTTTTTATACATGTATATGTATGTACTGTCCGTCTGTGTACATCCTTTGCTGTCACTTCCGCTGACTTTGTAGTTGAAAATGTATTTGTTCCCATCCCATTTGTTGTTGTCTTCTTCCGGTGTCGCCGTAATTGCGCTAAGGGTAGGTTGACCTTGGGGAGTGGTCCATACGAAGGTGTTGATGGCGTCGTTCTTTGAATCCTTACCTGTGACTTTCAACGTTGTTGACTCGCCGACGCATATCTCTTTGTTCCTTCCTGTCACATCTTCTCCATTTGCGCTAATTGTCAAGACTGGCAGGGGCATGGCGTTCGTTTGGATCGAATCTACTTGGACACATCCGTTTGGCGCCATGACTACAAGATAAAATTTCGAAGTGTCGCTTACTAATATGTCTGAAGAGTCGGTTCGTGTGCTTTCTGAGTTATTACCTTTTTGAAAGTATATGTCATCCATGTCGTGAGACCAATTTTCTTTCCATCCGAATATGCAATCTTCCATGTTGGATGATCCAGTCATGCTTACCACGTTATTCTTACAGATGTCAACTTGCTTGATTTCATCTTTAGGAGTGTACATGTTGGCTATGGAGATTTTCGCCGAAGGCTTCTCGATTACGGATACGTCATGGTAACCTTCGTAGACGCAAATTCTGTCTTGATTGTTGTCCGATTTCTCGTCATGATATATTTGCAGTCTATATCGAGAAGTTCCATTCACAGGTTTGGCGTAATACCATCTGCCGTTTGAGTTGTCGGCCTCTTTCAGGATTTCATCTCGTTCATTCACCCATACATACCTATATTTGTCCCCTGAATTTAAAGCTTCTTCAGGGTAAGATTCGTTGCTTAAGTAAATTAAAACGGAGTCACCATAACATACGGTTGAGTCTCCTTCCAAAATGACATCCGGCCTTTTTTGGACTTTGAAATTGACAGTTTTTTCTACCCTACAGTCGTTTTTGGTCACGATTGTGAGTTTTGTGGAAAACTCAGTTCCTCCATCCAAATCGTGCTGAGGGATGAATTGTTTTATTGGGTTTGGCTCTCCGTTTTCTCCGTCTTTATTTCCGTTCTCGTTGTAGAACGTCCATATTCGATAGGATATCTCGTCTGTGGTATCCAACGTGCCATCACTCATTTGTACGGAATTAACTTTAGAGTTGTCTGTGAATTTCACTTCATTGTAGCAGGCAATGTCTTTGTCAAAATCTACCGTGATCGGATTTTCGGATAGTCTGAATGTTTCAACTACTTTGGTGCATTCTTCGAATGGACCTTCATTATACATGGTGCAATAGTAGTCCACGCCTTCTTCAATGTCTCCTTTAGGAATCTTAGCGATGTTAGGTGTGTTTGCGTTAAGGGTCTCAAAAGGTTCGCTCTTCCCGCTTTTTGTCCAAATATATTTGCTGAATCCTGTCGGTGCAGTAACTGTCGCGTAAGGAGAACTACCACCACAGTTCTTAATCACAAGTTCCATTTTTTGGGTCGAACCGTTGAAGTAGGAGTATGTTCTATGGATACCTCCGGTGAGTGTGGTTACAAACTTATGCTCCCCACCTCTACCTTCCGCTGCACATATTTTACAATAGCCGCTGTAAACTCCGCATGTGCTTGTTGGTGTCGGAAATTCTCTATAAGAGGAGAATGCGTTATCTGTATTTGTATGAGCGGCTACATTCTCGCATCGGGGCAATAACTCCAAACAATCCCTGTTCTCGATTTCGATGACGATGGTTTGACCAATATAATTTCTTAAATCATAACTCAAAGTGTTCCATCCGTCGTAGTAGAATTCGTTGAGGATATCCCTGACGTGCGATGCGTTACATTTTGTTCCTGGAATCTCGGTGAATTCATACGTTATTATTGTGTCCATCTTGTATTTCACACATTGATTTTCCGTACATTCGTATTCGGCGCATTCTTGTTTGTATTGTTTACAATATGTCTCGTTTTTCTTTCCGTATTTATCACAGCATTTAGTTCTTGTATCGTACTGAGGTCCCCACCAATAATCATAATAGTATTTGTAGAAATTTGAGTTGCCATACCCATTATAATATTTGCAATTATCGCTATTGTAATCTTTTTTAAATTTCACACATTGTGATTTGTCTTCCACTTCACGTGTGCCATAAGACTCGCACTCGTTTGTTGACCTGTATCGATTACAGTTTGTGTTGTGCTTCGTACATTCCAATTTCTCGCATTGTGTAGTCGGTATTAATGTGGGTATAGGTTTCATTTCTGTTTTTGTCAGTGTTGCAGGTTTTAGTCTGCTATCGTGGGCGTCGTATTCTGTGGAAATACAAAGTTTTGTCGGGTTCCCCTTGGGATAAACCTTAATGGCGAAACGTGGCATTCCGTTCTCGTAATGAGGGTTTATTCCTCCTTCTTGGATGATAACCGCATAGTTTAAAGTGAGGAGGGTCGAGTTTTCCGTCACGTTAAATTCATAGACTGCTTTTTCTGCTAATGCTCTTGTCCTTCGTGAATAAGGAGTGTTGTCAGAGAAATGTAGCTCGGTGATGGTGTCGGAGCCTATCTGCAATGATTGTCCGTAACCGGTAGGGACAAGTTTGATATTGTCGCAGGCTAAGTTGTTGTCGAATCCTGTGCTGGCCGCCACTTTGAAAGATCCCCTTTCATTAACGGCGTTTTCCTCCTTTAACGTCCACACATCAGTTTTTGAAGCATTCGCTTCGCTTGTTGAAGGGCAGATGTAACTTTGTGTAGTCTGACAATGGTTTGTCGGATATTCGCTGTAGTCTGCAGGCCCGTAATAACCGTAGTACCTGGTCCAGCCCTCAAACGTTCCTTTTTCCAAACTCAGGTTAGGCGTGTCTATATTTTTTGTGGCCGCATGTGTTAACGCAACTGTGAAAAATAATGAGATGAATGTAAACAAACTGATTTTCAGTAGCCTATATATTTGCTTTGACTCCATAAGTTTCTATGTTTTTTTCTTTGTTAATAGCAATATCAAAAATAATTTGATTTTTCGTCATTAACAAATTTTAATAAGGAAAAACAATTCTTATTTGTCAAGCGCTTTTTGCTGTTTGTCAATAATTTTACTAATGCTTAACGTTTCGTGCGCTAGTGTCTCCCGTGAACGTGAATTTTATGTTTTTTCTCTTTCTCACCTCTTGCTGCGTGTTATATGCGCGTCGTTCTTTTTATATAATTTGTTGAAAATCAAAATTATAATATTGCGTTTTGTGGTGAAGTTGTTATATTGTTATAATGATTTAAAATCATATTGTTATAATAGTATATAGATTTATATATCTATCAATATGTTGATTTGTAATTTTGTATATTAATTAATTCGTAAATTTCTATCTATATATTTGTATACATAAATTAAATTATATATATTTGCATCGAGATGAGTTGCGGATGTGACTCGAATGGTTGAAAAGTCGGGTAATGTTCCCGAGTAATGTGACGTTTATGGGAAAGATACTTCCAGGACTGGTAGTCTCCTTCGTGTCCCAAAAAGGCGGGAGCGGAAAAACTACTTTGACGACGATGTTCGCCAATTATTTGCACAGGGTGGGGAAGATGAATGGCCTCCGTTTCGTTGTCGTTGATTGCGACAACGAGCAGAACAGTTTGTATAATATGCGTCAGAATGACGTTGCGACTTTTGGCAAAAATGATGACGCTGCATATGAGGTGATGTCCGTTTTCTCTCAAGAGCTTCCCAACCGGTTGCCTAAGTTGAAGGAATGTTATGATATTATTCTGATAGACTTTCCTGGAAACATGGTGCAGGAGGGCGTGCTGACGCTCTATCATCTGATCGATGTGGCATTCATTCCGTTGATTCCTTCGAAGATTGACTATAACGCCACGGAGATTTTTTATAATAAGTATATGAAGATTGTCGAGAAGAGGAAAAAGGATTTCGGTTTGGACACAACCTATGTGGGCGTCTTTAACCGTGTGCGCGAAAATGTCTTGGAGTTCCGTTCCTTATACGAGGCGAACAAGCAAGGCGCTCTTTTCATGAAATTCATGAATCGTTACGTGAAGGATTCAACCGACACGCAACGCTATCTCACCACGATAGACGGGAAGGTCGGGTATGACCTCTCGAAAACTTTTGAGGAGTTGTTGAACGTGATTGTCTTACATATTCAAAAATAAATAATATGGCTGTATCTAAAAGTCCAATGGAGGCCCTTATCGCTGCTGCCAAAGAGAACGAGAAACGCGAGAAAGAGAAGGCATTGCAAAATAATTTGACTGTTTCCCCTGTTAAGGAGGAGACTCCTTCCACTGCAAAAAAAACAAATGAATCGTCGGACGTGAAGTCTGACTCTAATAAATCCGCTTCAGACGATGCCTTGTCTGCGGGTTTCTCGAAATACTTGGTCAAGTGCGGTAAGGAGGCTTCCGTGGTCGTCCAAATACCCGCACGCATCCATCAGGAGATCAAACTTGTCTCCTTCCTTTCGGGTGCTCCCATCAATTCCATCGTGGCGAATGTCTTGGAGGAATTTTTGACAAAAAACGAAAAGGAGATCGCTAAGCTAAAGAAAAAGATAAAATAAGATTAATGTTTCGCCGTGACTGGCGTGTCTATTCGCAAATAAAAGGTGAAAATATAATGTGATATAAACAATAGAATTTTTTGTTACTATAATGTGTTAACTGTGGTTGAATAGAAGAAGTTTTTATTGTCTTTTTTATATTTATATAATGGTTAATAAATATGGCGCTATGTGAATATAGCGCCATATTTGTTTATCGATATGTTTATATAATAGTATATCGTTATAATGTTATATTCCTATGGTCATCTCCCGAAATCATGCGTTCCGCAGAATCTCCGCCCATTTCTCTTCGCTCAGTTTCGAGCCTACCACTTGGACGATGTTGCCGCTCACGAGCGCTCCGATTCGTCCGCATCTCTCCATGTCGTATCCTTGATGGAGTCCGTAAAGGAACCCGGAAGCGAAAAGGTCGCCGGCGCCGGTGGTGTCGATGGCTGTTACGTTAGGAAGGCAATCTATTCTATATGACTTCCCATCCTTTTTGACGATGGATCCTCTTTTGCCAAGTTTCACGACTGCGATATCGCACATCTCGGCGATGATGTCAGCTGCTTTTTCCGGATCTGTGCCAGTAAAAGATTTCGCCTCTTCCTCGTTGGCGAAAACGATATCTACATATTCCTTTACCGCTCTACGGAGGAAATCCAGATTCTCTTCCACCACGTTATAGCTTGCCAAATCGAGTGATACTTTTGCGCCCGCTTTCTTCGCCATCTTCATGGCCGCCTCTATCATTTGGGTGTTTTGCACGAGGTAACCCTCTATGTGACACATGTCCACGCCTTCGAACCACTCCTGTTTGAAATCGTTTTCCGTGAGGGTGCTTGCGGCCCCTAGGCATGTAGCCATGGTACGTTCGCTATCTGGAGAGACCAACGATACGCAGACTCCTGTCGGCAAGTCACTTTTTACGATATGCGTCTTGACGCCGTGTTTCTCCATGTCCGAGCGGAAGAACGCTCCCGTCTCGTCTTCTCCAGTTTTCCCGATGAACTTACATGGGGCGCCTAGGGCTGCTAATCCCGAAATGGTATTGGAAGCGGAACCTCCTGTCACCAAATGGGTTTCGCCTCCTTTGATTTCCTCTTGTATTTTTGCGGACAAATCTTTGTCTATCAGTTGCATGCTTCCTTTGGGTAGAGATAGTTTCTCTAACAATTCGTCGGATTTCAAAACCGATAGAACATCCACCAATGCGTTTCCTAATCCTATTGTTACCATATTTTTTTTACTTTTTGTGAATTTTATATGCAAATATATTTTTTTATTCCGAAAAAACAACCTACTTTTGCATCGCATTTGGGAAACGAAGCAAGTGCGATAAATTCTTCCTTAG
This sequence comes from uncultured Bacteroidales bacterium, assembly GCA_937907165.1. Classification (GTDB taxonomy): domain Bacteria; phylum Bacteroidota; class Bacteroidia; order Bacteroidales; family Paludibacteraceae; genus UBA1181. The sequence goes on from CALCUH010000001.1 coordinate 37,517, forward strand.
CTCAGTCGGTTAGAGCATCTGACTGTTAATCAGAGGGTCCTTGGTTCAAGTCCAAGAGGGAGAGCGAAAGAGAGTCACAGCGTGGCTCTCTTTTTTGTTTGTGGAAATATGGAACCCTTCAATCCATATATAGAAAAAACTTTCTCAAAGAAAAATTTTTGGCCTGTATCTTTCTATGAAATTCATTATATTTTTGTCCAAGTTAGCAATCATTCGTAAACCCTAATAAAATGGCTGAATTTGTTCATTTGCACGTGCACTCGCACTATTCCATGCTCGACGGTATGAGCAAGGTGCCTGACCTTGTGGATAAATGTGTGAAAAATGGAATGCATGCGATGGCCCTTACCGACCATGGTTGTATGTTCGGTATCAAAGACTTGTGCGATTATGTGGGCAAGTATAATGGTGGTCCAAAGAAAAAAATAAAGGAGTGTGAGGAGGAAATCGGTAAAACATCTGATGAAGCCAAAATCGCAGAACTCCAGCAAAAACTTGAGAAGCTGAAGGCGGATGCCGAGACTTTTGTTCCTTTTAAACCTATAATAGGTATAGAAGCCTACTGCGCTCGTCGTACTATGGGGGATAAAAACAAGGACTATAAGGAGATAGACCCTGAAACCGGTAAGGAATTCATTCCTGACCGTAACGGATGGCACCTTATATTATTAGCTAAAAATAAGACCGGGTATCTCAATCTCTGCAAATTGGCGTCTCAGGCCTATACGGAGGGCTTTTATGGAAAGCCTCGTATCGACAAGATTATTCTCGAAAAGTATCATGAGGGACTCATCGTCTGCTCGGCTTGCTTGGGAGGCGAGATTCCGCAGAAAATTATGGGTGGCGACATCCAAGGGGCTGAGGATGCCATCATGTGGTATAAGGGTATATTCGGGGATGATTACTACATCGAGTTGCAAAGACATAAGACTGATAAGCCTAACGCATCGTACGACACCTTTGAAAGACAGGAGCAAGTTAACCCTGTCCTTGTGGATTTGGCTCGGAAATGCGGCGTCAAAATCATTTGTACCAACGATGTCCATTTTGTGGAGGAGAATCATGGCGAGGCGCACGAGCGTTTAGTATGCTTGTCGACTGGTATCGACTACGATGATCCCAACCGTACCATGATGTATACCAAACAGGAGTGGCTGAAGACTCCTGACGAGATGGCCGCCATTTTTCCCGACTATCCGGAGGCTCTCAGCAATACCCTCGAGATTGCAGACAAGGTGGAGGTCTACTCGATTGATTCAGGTCCTATTATGCCTAAGTACGAGATTCCGGAGGAGTTTGGTACGGAGGAACAGTATCGTAAACGATTTACTGACGAAGATCTTTTCAATGAGTTTACCCGCGACGAGAAAGGCAACGAGGTGCTCTCCAAAAAGGATGCCGACAAGAAAATAGAACGCTTGGGCGGTTACGAGAAGTTGTATCGTATCAAGTTGGAGGCGGATTATTTGAATAAGCTGGCTTGGGAAGGTGCCGCCATGCGTTATGGCGCTAAACTTACTTGGAATGCCGAGACTAATCTATACGACGTTGAACTGGATCAGCGGACGAAGGACCAGATTATTTTCGAATTACATGTTATGAAGACCATGGGTTTCCCTGGTTACTTCCTCATTGTGCAGGATTATATCCGCGCCGCTCGTGAGGAATTGGGTATGTTCGTGGGTCCGGGGCGTGGTTCCGCAGCGGGTTCTGTGGTTGCCTATTGCCTTAAGATTACCGATATAGACCCTCTTACTTACGACCTTCTGTTTGAGCGTTTCCTTAATCCGGACCGTATTTCTCTCCCTGATATCGATGTGGACTTTGAAGATACAGGTAAAATCATTGAGTGGGTTACTAAAAAATATGGAAAGGAAAAAGTGGCCCGTATCATCACATATGGTACCATGGCGACTAAGTCTGCTCTTGCGGATGTGGCTCGTGTACAAAAGGTTCCGCTCGACGAGGTGAACCGACTCAAAAAAATGGTGCCGGACAAATTCGATGATTTCATAGATCCTGAGACGGGTAAGACATTTGCTTCGTCGGGTAAGAAACCGCCAAAGGTGAAGCTATCAAATTGTTTCAAGTATGTTCCGGCGCTCAAGGAGGCAAGGTATTCTGATGACCAGAACATATCGACGATGTGTGAGTACGCCGAGCAGCTGGAGGATACCAACCGACAGATCGGAATCCATGCTTGTGGTGTGATCATCGGAGCGGACGACCTTACTAATTTTGCGCCGATGTGCGTGGTGAAGGATAAGGAGACTGACCGCGACGTGCTTGTGACGCAGTACGATGGACACGTTATCGAGAGCGTAGGT
>CALCUH010000002.1 GCA_937907165.1 uncultured Bacteroidales bacterium
TGTACTGTAATGCCATCAATGTATAAAGTGTTTTCAAATTCAATCCTGCCTGTATTCTCGGCAAAATCTCCGTCAATATATAATTTGTTTTCATAAGAATGTTTACCTGTTGCAACTGTACCACCTATATAAAGTTGGTTTTCATATATTTCGTTATTCGCTATTTGGCTATTTCTATATAATATTTCGCCATAAAAATTGTATCCTGATGCTGCTGAACCATTTACATATAACGAACCGTTATAAATTTGCGTTTCTGTATCAACTTGACCTTCTTTGTATAATTTATAATCATCGTTTGATCTGCCGGTAAACAGTTTACCTTCTTCATATAACAGATTACTACCAGCATCATATTCTTCTGTAATTATTCCTGCATTTTTTCTTATATAAGAACCATCAGCACTAACATGCAAGCTCTCTCCGTCAGCAAATTTTGTTCTGATTTCAGGTGTATTATTTGCATATATTGAACTAATATAGCATTTAGAATAATCTTCATTGTAGCTTATGTGATAATTTGTAAATAAACCATTTTCTTGTAAGTTGGAGAAATTTTTAACAAGTTTTCTGGTGTATCAAAAGCTTCGACCTTACCTTCATCTAAAACGATAATCTTATCCATCGTAAATAATTAAGAATTAAGAATTAAGAGTTAAGAATTTGATTCAATTCCACTCGAAATTCTCATGCATATATGTAAAAAATTTATTTCAATAATTCATCGAAGACGACATCCGACTCATCCATGGAGTCGATGATATGTTTCGCCTTGTTGTAGAAAGGCTCACGCGCGGCTAGGCTCGTGCGGATGAAATCCAGCATCTCCTCATCCGATTTACCTGCGAGCAAAGGTCGTTCCGCCTTAGCCGTTTTAAGATATTGGAACAGATCTTCAGCGGAAGCCTTGAGGTAAACCGTTTCGCCGGAAGCGTTCATAATATCCATGTTATCGAAGAAACAAGCGGCGCCGCCACCCGTCGAGACAATCACATTCTCAAAAGCGGAGACCTCCTCCAGCATGTTATGCTCCAATTTTCTGAAGCCATCCTCACCCCTCTCGGCAAACAATTGGGGAATCGTCTTAAAGAACCTGCTCTCGATATATTGGTCCAAATCGATGAAATCGAGACCATATTTCTTAGAGAGACGTTTTGCGGTATGGGTTTTGCCACAACCCATGTAACCAACCAAAAAAAGACGTAACTGTTTCATCACCAATCATCAAAATTATAATTCTCGTCAAACTCATATATCTCCTGCTCTTTCGGAACAAGTTTACTTCTATTGAAACGGACGGGAACGATTAACGCACATTTCACACGGACACCATTCAAGTCGGCAGGCTTAAATACAGGAAGTCCGTTCATAATTCGAAGCGCCTCCTCGTCATACGCATCATTGACAGATTGCAGAATTTCTTGTCGAGTCGCTCTTCCGCAACGGTCAATCACGACTTGGATTGCGACGACACCCTTCGCTAAAATGGGCTGATTCGTCAAACTATCATAAGCTTCAATGACCTCAGGATAGGTGATGTTATCATGCACGAAACGCGTCAACTCCACATCCCCTCCGCCGGGAAACTCCGGAAGTATAAGGCTGGATGGCCAAGAGCCGTATGTGCCGCCATAGATGGTCGACTCCTGATTATCGACACAACCAGGATAGAGGTTTTCATACTCATCATATTGCTGTGCTAGGAGAGGCAAAGATGAGAATATGAAAGATAAAATCACAAAAACATGTTTCATAAGGTATCAAATGAATCGTTAAAACAACGTGAGTTGCGGATTATCACCGTCCGCACCATTATCACCGGTCGATTCATCATCAAGTTCAGTCTCTTCGACCTTTTCAGGGAAACGGAGAGGCTCGAGTTCCTCGATATTCTGAATCTGCCAAGTATGGATACGTTTTCCTTTCGCCTTCATTCCCTTCACGCCGATGAACTCGTCGGCATCAATCTCAATCGGTTCACGATGAGCATCCGTGCCACCAAAGATCACTTTCAATCTAGGATAATAGGTGTCCGTAATAAAGAACATCTTAGATTTAGGATTTTCACCGATGAAATTTTGACGTTTGGTAAGCAATTCGAAGCGGAAACGTTTCAAGTACATATAACCTTCGTTAGCGTCGAACAAGGCAACCGTCCAAATCTTCTCAGGATCGAACTTTTCGACGATCTTAACATCCTCCTCGAAGTGGGTCGTATCCTCGAAACCGGACAAATAATATTCACCCTTTGAAGTAACCACCAAGAGTTTGTCATCAGATTGGAAATCACCCAAAAGTTCTCCGTTTCCGTCATAATTGAGACGCATCACATCGCGATCGAACCAGACGGAGCGTCCGCCCAATGTCGAACCACCCTTCTGCTTGCAGGTAATCTTCTGCACCTCATTCTTCGTAAGGATATTACCCATAGATTGTCTTCCCTTGATAGCGATCTCACCGAAATCACGATCGAAAGACCCCACTTTGAGACGCAACCTAGGTTTGAGAACCACATGAATCGTCTCCGCCTCCGCATTGAAATTAGCGGAGAAATACAATATTTTAGAGCCAGGAGTCCCCTGCGTGATATCGTAATCCTTATCGCGGGAGACACCCGTGATGGCGAAACGTTTCATATAATTGAATCCACTCTTGCCGTCGCGGTAGACGACATTATAGATCGTACGTTTATCATTTTTGCGGAACACGTAGACATGAAGCAAGTCCTTGCCGACATACTTCTTATCTGGCACTTTAATAATTTGATATTTACCATCTTTATGGATGATAATGATATCATCGATATCCGAACAGTTGCATACGAATTCATCCTTCTTCAAAGAAGTACCGACGAATCCCTCTTCCCAGTTCACATAAAGCTTTTCGTTCGCCTCCACCACCTTAGAAGCCTCGATGGTCTCGAAGTTGCGTATTTCAGTCATACGCGGATACCTCTTGCCATACTTGTTCTGAAGAGATTTAAACCAAGCCACTGTGAATGAGACAAGATGTTCAAGATTGAAATCGATATCAGCAATCTGTTGTTTCAGAGCCACAATTTGCTCTTCCGACTTATACGAGTTGAACTTCAAGATGCGAGCCATCTTAATCTCCAACAATCGGAGAAGGTCATCACGGGTGATTTCCCTGACGAACATATCCTTGAAAGGCTCCAAGCGGAAAGAGATATGCTCCAAAGCCGCATCAACGTTCTTACTCTCCTCGAACTTCTTATCCTTATAGATACGTTCCTCAATGAATATTTTCTCCAAAGAGCAATAGTGCAACTGTTCAAGCAGTTCCCCCTTTTGGATAAGCAACTCCCGACGGAGGATGTCCTTGGTTCTATCCACAGACATCTTCAACATGGAGGAGACATTCGTAAAGATAGGTTTACGGTCCTTGATGACACAACAACAAGGAGAAATGCTCACCTCGCAATCCGTAAACGCATAGAGTGCGTCTATGGTCTTATCGGAAGAAGTTTTCGATTCCAGATGTATGATGATCTCCGCATGGTCGGAAGTGTTATCCTCCACCTTGCGGATATTGATTTTGCCTTTATCGTTCGCCTTTAGGATAGAATCAATCAAGATGTTAGTCGTCTTGCCAAAGGGGATATCGTTGATGACCAACGTCTTATTGTCCACCTTGCTGATTTTCGCTCTGACACGTACCCTGCCGCCACGTTCTCCATCATTGTAGTGAGAAACGTCGACGAGACCACCCGTCTGGAAGTCCGGATAGAGTTCGACAGGCTCATCGTTCAAATAAGCGATAGCAGCGTCGATAATCTCATTAAAATTATGGGGAAGAATCTTAGAAGAGAGACCGACGGCGATACCCTCCACACCCTGAGCGAGAAGCAAAGGGAACTTTACAGGTAAAGTGATCGGTTCCTTATTTCTACCATCGTATGAAGCCTTCCATTCAGTCACTTTAGGGCTGAAAAGTACATCAAGCGCAAATTTAGAGAGGCGCGCCTCGATGTAACGAGGAGCCGCAGCGCTATCACCCGTCAGGATGTTACCCCAGTTACCCTGACAGTCAATCAAGAGATCCTTTTGACCCAAGGTAACCAATGCGCCACCGATGGAAGCGTCGCCATGAGGGTGGTAAGACATGGTATTACCGACAATATTCGCCACCTTATTGTAGCGACCGTCATCCAACTTCTTCATGCAATGTAGGATACGTCGCTGCACAGGTTTAAGGCCGTCGTCCAAATGCGGCACGGCACGTTCCAAGATTACGTAAGAAGCGTAATCCAAGAACCAGTTCCGGTACATTCCCGGTATGTGGTGGAAGATGTCTCCGTTCTCAGACTGAGGGACCTCATAAGAAGATTCTCCGGTTACGGGAGTTTCATTCAAAGAGTCATCCATGTCGTCAATAGTACCATTCGTCTCGTCGGCCATAATTTTCAGATATAATATTCAGGGGACGAAATTACAAAATAATTGGGAGAATGAGAAAAAAAGAAAAGGTGGAAGATTAATAAACCTTCCACCTTTTGTGCGGGTAAAGGGACTCGAACCCATACACCTTACGGCATCAGATCCTAAGTCTGACGCGTCTGCCAATTTCGCCATACCCGCATTTCTTAGGTGATGCAAAGATATATAAAAGTATCGAACCACAAAAATAATAGGCAAAAAAAAGGGAGAGAACAAACATTCTCTCCCTTTGAAAACTATTTCAGAAATAATTTATCAGAAAGGATACTTAGAACCAGGAGTAGCTCCGTAGTACTTAGTAAAGCGGACACCACCATTATCGTCAGGGACGATACGGAAGTTATCGAATGCCGCGAAGTACTTGTTAGACGCAAGCACACTCTTTTGGAATCCATTCGCATCGCAATGCAAGAAGAAGTTACAGAAGTCCATATCCTTCAAGGTCTCGCAGCAGATGAAATTCTCAGTTGTAATCAAGTTATAAGAGCTGACATTGTACTTGAAATAGTCGCGAGTCAAAGGAACGGCAACTGTCAACCATTGATCACCAGTATTAAATGGAGTACCTAAAGATCCGCTAGAACTTTCGCCATCATCAACAGCCAAAGTAGCCATATTCAACCATGCGGCAGGAACTCCATGGCCCAATCCGTTACATGAAAGACTTTTCTCATCAAAGCCCAAAACGTTGGTAAGGTCACGGCTATAGTAACCATAGTTAACTGGAGAACCATAAACATCCTCACAGAATTCCTCGACCTCTGCTTTATAAGCTGAGAAGATAATGTAGAACCAGCAGCCCAACGGCACTGCAGTCGGAACGAATACTTCAAACTTCAAAACCAAAGTATTGAGATCTTGTCCGGCAAAATCACCTCTCAAATCTACTGGAGACGTATAACCTTGAGAGTATTGAGTGAGGTATACCATTTGCTCTCCGGAGAAATGCCAACCATCAACGGTAGCACCTAACGCAGCATAATAGCCACTACAACCCTTAGGATATTCACCCATCAATTTTTTAACCTCTAAGAAAGCGTCATATTCAGCACTTCCCTGAACTTCAGCAGTGAAGTTAGTAGTAAGAGGATCAAACATACCCTGGCACTGAGGAGCGGCCATCTTAGTATCGAAATCCAAGAAAATGTTTCTTGTATCACGGAACAACATGGAGCTAGTGCACTCACCGAATTGGTTCTTCAAATAAAGACGTTGGTTATCACCAAGACCTTCTGGAACCTTAACTAACAACTCACAATTATCGTGTGCAGTAACATAAGTGGCAGGAGTTTTCGTTTGAGTCTTTTCGTCAACGAAATAAGCCTCCAATTTGTCACCACCTACAGACAAGAATGCGTTACCGGCAACTCGAAGCGTATCACCGTTCTCGACGAATTCGGAACGGAACATTTTGATAGAAGGAGCAGGAACCGGTTTCGGCAAAGGTAAAAATGCTTGGCAACCACTAGCACTTGTAACAAGCAAGCTCTCCGTACGAAGTTCATCAGCGGCACTATTCAAAGTGACCACAATAGAGTTCTCCGTAACAAATGCAGGGTTTAACTCGACTGAGAATGGAACATTGTTCTTATCAACAAGATAAACACCATTTGCGGTTTCCAAACCACTACCAACAATCACAATAGTTGTTTTAGAGGACAACTCTGTCAAATGAACATCGGAAGAATCCGGGCTCACGACATAATCCACATGAAAAGAATCGCAGTTGCAAGACGCACATTTATCCTCACAAGAAGTGAGAAAAGCGGCGCACGAAATAGTCAATGCAGCAACTGACGCATAAAAGCCATGTTTTATTTTCATTATCATATCAAATTTAATTCATTAATAAGGGAAAGTACCATTAATTACCTGATCGTAAAGATCTTCAACGCCAGACTTCAAAAGAGTTTTAGCAGATGCAGGAATTGGCAAATACCAATAATGATCGCTAATAAATCTATCGTTATATACGTCAGGCTCCTTATCACCAGTTTCATATCCATTGTCTGGATATTTTTCTTTCAATTGTGCATTCAAATCGTAAACAAGCATACGACGATCATAACCAGACTCGTTCTCGAAGAGAGACTCATCCTCAACCTCAGGTGATTTAGAGAATTGGGCAGCGCGGTCAATTTGATACATGAACTTAGCACCCATGTCAGGATCACGATAGAAAAGACGTTTCAAATCCAACCAAGCGATACCCTCCATAGCGAACTCCTTACGACGTTGTTGAATGAGGTCATTACGGATACTCTTGTGATACAAAGGCACCTTAGAAATTACAGTGAATGGTTCAGCCGCACCCTCACCTGTTTTAACTTTGAAATCAAATGAAGTCTTAGCCTGGCTTTCCATATTATCGCAGTATGCGATAGGATCGGTAAGAACAGGAGCTCCATGACGGCTCAATACTGAGTTAATGTCTGACAAGCCTTCGTTCAATTTAACATTAACATCCATATTAGCCCTAGCCATCTTAGCCTCAGCACGCATCATGAAAACATCCGACAAACGAATGATATCTTGACGACGTCCGACGTTCATACCCGCATTATTACGAGCGGTACCATCAACACCCCAAACGTATTTCTTAATGTTGTTGAACACCGCCATTCCGGCAGACAAGAAATCAGCACCTGTCATCACATCCGCTCCAGGATATTGTTCACTAATTGCCTTATAGTTTGAGCCGAAATAAGTAGCTACACCGTTAACGTTCTTATACAAATAATTAACAGTAAAGCACAATTCATGTTTACGAGCATCGTTCTCAGAGAATGAATTGTAAAGCGTATAAGTGACACCCTTACCGCTACCCCATCCTGAACCAGGGCTCCAAACATTATCAAATGCTATTTGAGATTGGTAAGCGGAACCATCTCCATAATCTCCATCTGGATGATACAACGCCCATACCGTTTCAGAAGTAGGTTTTTGACGATTATCAGAAGAGAAAATCTCACTGTGAGGAATCAAGGCACCCTCACCACCGCAGTTAGTGATGACGAGAGAGCACAAAGAGTCAACAAGAGCCATCAATTGATCAGACTCAGCAGCTGATACCGTAAACGGATATTGGCAACCAGGAAGATCCTTAACACAAGATGCTTTGGTTAAATAGAATTTAGCCAACATCGCTCTTGCGGAATTTCTATTAGCTCTCCATGGATCCTTATCACTTTCAGGAAGGTTTTCAACAGCGAACAACAAATCTTGCTCGATCGCCGCATACAAAGTTCTTCTTGAAACACAACCGACAGTTTTATTTTGGGAGATATCGGAACCTGTATTCAAGACAAGAGGAGTCTCACCGAAATACTCTGTTGCCAAGAAATGAGCATAACCTCTGAACAAACGAGCCTCCGCTAAAACGCTATTCTTCTGTTCTTCAGAGAAAGAAGAAGAAGTTTCCAACGCATTTACAATATCAATAACCTGGTTACAATGTGAAATAACACCAGAATACAAAGAAGTATAACCTTCCTTCAAAATAGGGTTATCCTCACCAATAGATAGCAAGAACAATGCACCCTCCTCTTGGAACACGTTGTAACATACGCCAGGAAGACCCTCGTTCACACACCAATTGAACTTAGAATCATATTGGAACCACAACTTGCCACCATATAGGGCTTTGGTCATGGAACGACAACTTTCATACGATTTCACAGACTCAGTACTATACTGGTCATAGATATCGGCATCGAGGAAATCCTTACATGAGGTTGACAACATCGCCAAAGCGCCGCAACCTAAGAGTAAAGATTTATATTTAAAATTTTTCAAATTCATAATAAGTACCGTTTAAATAATTAGAAATCAAAATTCAAACCAAGCACATATGATCTAGACATAGGGTAGCTACCGAAATCTATACCTTGGTTAATCGCACTTGTGTTAGGAACCTCTGGATTCAAACCTGAATAGTTAGTAAATGTAGCAACATTCTGAACATTGAATGAAAGAGACATATTGCTGATCTTTAACTTATCAGTAAACGTTTTAGGGAAACGATATGTGAGTCCGATTGTTTGAATACGCAAGAATGAACCATCTTCAACATAACGGTCAGAAATAACATTAGCCACGTTACCACCATCAGCCTTAGAGTTAGGTCTAGGGATGTTAGTTGAAGAGTTTTGGATCTTTTGACCAACGACCTCACCGTTCTCATCAAGAACATCGACTACGCGAGCGCAATCGAGAACAGTAGCCAATTGGTTAATGTTACCACGGTCCATACCTTCCAACTTAGAACGAAGCAAGTTGTAAACATCGTTTCCGTAAGAACCAGAAAGGAAGACATTCAATGACCAAGGACCCCAGTTCAAAGTATTTCCGAAACCGAAAGTGAAGTCAGGGTTAGGATTACCGATATAAGTCTTATCGTCCTCGTTGATTTCACCATCTGAATTAATATCAACGAAATTGAAGTCGCCGACACTTGTACCAGTCGCACGTTTCTTCTCGTTCAATTGTTCAGTGTTTTGGATAAGGCCATCAGTCTTGAATCCCCAGAACATACCTGGAGCCTGTCCTACACGGCTCACACAATATGTACGAGTTGCAGTCTTAAATTGTTGTTTACCCTCCAAAGTAGTTGAGTCGTTTTGGAGTTCCAACACCTCATTACGAACGAAAGAGAAGTTCAAGTCTGAGTTCCAAGAGAACGGTTGACCACCCAAATTATCGACTGAGATGTTAGTAGAAGTCAAAGTCACATCAAAACCTTTGTTTTTGATAGAACCTGCGTTGATATCAGGAACCTGAGTATAAAGGAACTCATCAGCAGTACTTGCCAATGTTGGACCAGGTTCAGCCTTTACAATCAAATCTTGGTTCTGTTTGTAGAACAAATCGAATGTCAAGTTCAAACGGTTGTTGAAGAAACTTACATCAAAACCACCATTCAACTGCCAGTTAGTTTCCCATACCAAGTCTGGGTTCAACCACATAGAAGAAACCAAAGAATAACCGTCAATACTCATAAATGGCTTCATAGCACCGATGTAACCCATCTTCGCTCCAGCACAGTTACCAGTTTGACCCCAACCAGCACGAACTTTCAATTGGCTGATGGTCTTTTTCTTATACAATTTCGCCATGAATGGTTCTTGGTCTGCTGCCCATGCCAAAGAGAATGATGGGAAGAAGTCCCAACGATTTTCAGGATTCAAGACAGAAGAACCATCGAAACGACCTGTGAAGGTAGCCATGTAACGGTGCTTGAAGTTATAGTTAATACGAGTGAAAGCAGACATCATGGATTGTTCGCCTTTGTAACCATTGCTAGGGCCATCCTCTCCTAAGTTAGGAGTTTGATACTTCTTGTCAATAGAACGCATATCATCCAAAAGTCCAGTCTTCATCATGTTTTTACCTTCCCAAGTTGATTGCCATGCCTCGTATGCCAACATAGCGTTCCAGTTATGGAGCTTAGAAGTTTTCACATAATTCAATTGAGAGCAATAACGCCAGTAATGGTTCTCTCTTTCAATGAATTGTTGTGTATTTGAAGAACCTGCTCTTGAAGGTGAATAACGAGACTCGCCCTCATTTGTGAAATCGATACCGAACTCATTTCTCCAAGAAACATCTTGACTCTTAGCTTTGTCTTGGCTTTGAGTGTGATAGAAGTTAATCGTAGCAAATGTCTGTCCAATGATATTAGATCTCTTGATGTTGATTGGAGAGTAATTAGCCTCACGAAGTGGGTTCATCTTGATTTCCTGATCACTTCCACCTACGTCATTATAGCTACCATCCCAATTATATGCTGAAGTAGCAGGGCTAGAGATCAAAGTCTGGATGTAAACGCACTCCTCGTTTGAGCTACCCGAACCGATACCGCTCAACTTATTGTCATCATTCACCTCGAAACCATTTTGTTTAGTTTGAGTGATATAAGAATATGACATGTTGATACCTGTTCTCAACCATGATTTTGCTTGGGTCTCCAAGTTAACACGGCCATTAAAACGTTGGAAATCAGTGTTTACCAAGATACCGTCCTGGTTCATATAGCCCAAAGAAATCGCATACTGAGATTTTTGGGAACCGCCAGTGAAAGATAACTGATGGCTATGGCTGACTGCCGGATGGAACATGATGTCCTGCCAATCGGTACCCTCACCGCCGAATTTAGCGATAGCTTGAAGCTCCTTATCCGGAGTTTGATTGTAAGCTGCTGCTACATATGGATCAGAATAATATGAGGCATACTCCTTCAAGTTCATCAAATCCATTTTCTTAGCCATTGAAGAAACAGTGAATTGACCAGCATAAGCAATGTTCACGTTCTCTTCTGACTGAGTTGATTTTCCTTTCTTAGTAGTAATCAAGATGACACCATTAGCGGCACGTGAACCATAGATGGCGGTTGCCGACGCATCCTTCAAAACCTCCATGGAAACGATATCGTTAGGGTTGATTGAAGCCAACGGGTTGGAACCAGCACTTTGCTTACCACCACCAAGAGGCATACCATCAACAACATACAACGGGTCATTGCTACCAGTCAAAGAGGATAGACCACGGATGTGCACGGAAGCCTCAGATCCAGGTTGACCGGAACTTGATGAAACATGCACACCAGACACCTTACCAGCCAACGCTTGGTCAACTGATGCGGTAGAAGCGTTTTTCAACGCATCACCCTTCACACCTGAAATGGAACCGGTGATATCGGATTTCTTCAACTTTCCGTAACCAGCTTCCACCTCGAAGGCATCCAACTCCTCGACATCTTCTTCGAGTTTGATGTCCAGACTGGTAGTCTTCGCATCGATTTTAAATGTTTTCGTCTTGTATCCCATCATAGAGATTTCCAAAACGTCACCGACCTCAACAGACATCTCGAAATTACCTTCATCATCAGTAGTTTCGTAATTGTCCGGAGAATTCTTTACCACTACGTCTACTCCCGGCAAATCACCGCCCTTATCATATACGTGACCAGAGATGTCACGTCCCATAAGACCAGTCGCCGCACATAGCAACGTTAACGACAATAAAATCTTTCTCATCTTATAAACTATTATTAATACAAATTGAAATAATTCTACATTTATTCACATTACACAAAATGCAATGCAAATATAAGTTAAATATCCTTATATTCTACTTATTTTCTAAAAAACATTAAAAAAGATTACCTATTCCGCAAAGTGAATTGACGAAAGAAAACAACCACAAAGTCCATTGTCTTTTGGAAAACCATATTACATAACACATCCAACAAAAAAAGTCCACAATAAATTGCGGACTTTTTTACGTAAATATTTATATTAATTATCTAACAATCAGATTATAAACACATCCGTTCACTATTAGCACATATCGCCCCGATCCTGGCGTTTCAACATCCTTAGAAGAACCCGAGTATAGGATTTCCCCGTTCATGCCGATTAACATAATTTTAACATCTTCTTGCGTACCGAGAATATGGATTGTCTTTCCCGAAACATAGTAAGAAGGATGTTCGGCCTCTGAAAATTCGGTTCCCATTATTTCAGCATCATGTTCCATAAGCGCTATCAAAGCGAAATTTCTTGCAGGCATGACTTCAGGACACTCATTTTTCCATCCATAGAAATGATACCCATCGAACTCAGGAATCTGGATCTCGATAGGTTGGCCATATTTAAACTTAAATTTTTCAGGAAGGCCGAGCATATTGCTATGAGAGATAGAAACTAGCATCAACGTGACTGAATACTCCAATCGTTCCCACTGAGCATTGACAGAGACAGCATGATCAGGCATTTCTGTCCACGTAGTATCCCATCCGAGAAATTGATGGCCCTCTTTCTCCATCTTAGGCAAGGGGTCGATCTTAGATCCATATTTGTAAAGTGTATCCGTCACCGTATGATCTCCGTCATAAGCGGCGAAAGAATAGTAATTAGGCATCCACTCAGCTGACAAAAAGATGTCATGTGCCGGCATCGTCTCTGGCAAAGAGTCGTTCCAACCAACGAAACTATAGCCCAATTTGGTGGGAACTATATCACCAACCATTATTTTACTGCCATACGGATAACGGGCGTTTTCCATCGTGTCACCATCCGCAGTCAAGATGAAGCAATAAAGATTTGCCACATAACGGCAACGAACAAGCATATCTTCCTCGGGCATAAACGCAGGAACCGTGTCAATCCACTCCAAACTATAGCCTTCCCTAGCTTCCAAGCGAAGAGGCGGAAGTACTTCACCGGCATGAAAGACACCTGACAACAGAGTATCTTCACCCTCCACAATCGTCAAACTATAAGCAGGCAAGCTCCATGTGGCTATAGCCACCACATCGGAATTCGGCATTAGCGACGGTAACGTCGGATTCCAACCATCGAACGTCCATCCTTCTTTCATCAAATCGTCCACCCTCAATTCAGAGCCATAAGGGACCAACTTGTCATACAAGACAGAATCTCCATCCATGAGCAGCAAGCGGTACTCATTCACCAACCATCTTGCTGAAAGCGATAACGAATCTGCAGGCATCAACACCGGCAAGGAGTCCTTCCACGTCAAAGTGTAGCCCTCACGCTCGGCGAAATCCGGCAACCTTAGGGTATCGCCATAAGCATAGAATGTATCGACCACAATCTCGTCATCCAATAGAATTGTAAATCCATATTGGTTAGCCATCCACGAAGGAAAGACATGGAGGTCAGAATCAGGCATAAAAGAGGGCAAAACGGGAGTCCATCCCACGAACGAATATCCCTCTAAGGAAGGAACCGGCACATCAATAGGCGAGCCATATTCCACCAATGTATCCAATAGGATTTCGTTTACGTTCTCGGCCGTCAAGCGATGGATATTGATTCTCCACGAATAGTTAAGCGCGACAGAGTCGGCAGGCATCAGTAAAGGAGCCTCATCGCCTTGTAGGGAATACCCCACCCGAGACGGCAAAGTTTTCAGGACGATAGTGTCCTGATACGCGACCATGCTATCCACCCATACACTGTCCTCTATCAACACGAGTAAGCGATAATTATTTTTCAGCCACTGCGCCTTTGTCGAGAAATCCGAGTCCGGCATGAGTTCCGGGATTTCAGGGGCCCATCCGTCAAAGGAGTAGCCCTCCCTTTCAGGGACGATAAGAGGGTTAATGGAGTCTCCAGATTGATAATAGTCCGACACGATGGTTCCTGTTCCCCAATCAGCCGCAAGCCTGAACTTGAAAAGATTCCACTCACCGGAAATGGCAAGGTCTGAATCAGGCATCACCACAGGCAAATCGGCAGACCAGTAGAGACGATAGTTCGTACTATCAGGGAATGACGGATAGGCTATCGTATCGCCGTAGAAATAGTTTGCGGAAAAGAATTCAGTCTCTTCGATGCTCACGGAAAACCAATAAGACTCGCGCGACCAATCAAGCGTGAAATCGACAGGATGAGCAGGCATGACGGAAGGGAGATCAGACCAGTTAGTCAGACGATAACCAAGTTTTGTAGGTTTTTCTATTCGAATGGAATCACCAAAGAAATAGAGACGTTCCACATAGATTGAATCGTCATCAGAAATTGTCAATCCATATTGCAGTCTAACGAATGTGCCAGAAAGAGTCACATCGTGGTCAGGCATGGAAAGAATCGAAACGGGAAGCCATTGGAACGAGTATCCTTCCGGCGTCACAGGCAAGTAATCATCCATAGAGATGGATTCGCCATAGAGCAAAGTGTCAGAAAAGACTGTATCACCATCGGCAACCACATGCAACAAATGTTTATTTGTTTGAAGGACAGCGGTCAGCACCACATTCGAATCAGGCATCATAACAGGTACTTCAGAAGAGAATCCCATGAAAGTGTATCCCTCCACATTCAAAGCGGGGAGCGCGCCAATCACATCACGATACAAATAATCGCAAGCGAAAAGTGTATCCCCATTAGCCACGACAGAGAGCTTATACGATTCAGGAATCCACTGAGCGGAGAACTCCACATCATGGTCTGGCATGACTTCAGGATGATTGGTCCAACCCACGAAACGGAAACCTCTTCTGGCTGGCGTAGAGAGCACAAGCTCATCCCCGTAACTTAGGGAATCGAGCCATAGGCTATCCTCATATATCTTTACGGTCAACAAATAGCTGTTCACATTCCATAAAGGGAACAGTTCCACATCATGCGCCGGCATTTCCGCCGGCATTTCAGGCTCCCAGGAGATAAACGTGTGTCCCTTTTTCGTCGGAGTGTCGATAGGAGAAGGCATCTTCCCATAATCCACCCATGAAGAGATGGTATCATCACCATCTCGATAATATAATCTATACTTATTACGCAACCATATAGCTTGATAAACAGTTCCGTTCATCTCACCAGAACCCATAGACGGCAAGTTCGGCGACCATCCCTTAAAGGAGAATCACTCATAGGCAGGTTGGTCGAAGGCAATCGGTTCGTTGCAGGTGATGGTTAACGATTGGTCAGGCAAACTGACATTCTCCGCCTCATCCGCAAGTCTCAACGTGGCGGAAAAAGATTTTTTATTAAATAGGGAATGAAGCACAATATCTGAGGAAGACATTTTCGCTGGGAGTTTCGCATCCCAACCGGCGAACTCCTTACACTCGTCACCTGCGATAAGAGGAGCGCTAATTGAAGCAAGCGACTCATCCTTTCGGAAAGGTCCGAACGAAGCGACCTCCCGCTCACCATCCATGAATTTCACATAATGGCATGCGGAGACGGAAAAGTCTTTCACATATCCCGAATAATTAAAACCATAATGAAGACGAATGAATCTACTCTTTTTATTTAACTCAACAGAGACAGTATTGGTCTGTTTGCTACTTTTCCAAACGGATTCCCAAGAAGAGCCGTCAGCACTCTCCTCGAGCAACCAACTAATTTCATCAAACGCAGTAGCGAGAGCAGAAGTTGAAGTAGAAAAGGAGACTCTATCAGGAGCGCCGGAAATTTCCACCGTGAAGTAACGGTTGTCCCAACAGAATCCGCAACCAGCGCCAAGCAGACCATCTGACGTCATCCTTATTTTTCCATCCTCCCACAAATAGTTTCCCTTCTTTGCGTTCGTTGTCACATAATCACCATAAAAAGTGCTCTCATCCATCGTGAAAGGAACATTAACCTGAGCCCGAGAGAATACCGATGACAATAACAAAAGCAATAAGGATAAGGAATAACGCTTAAAAAACTTTTTCATATCAATCGTCCATTGAATTAATAAAAAAGAACGTCTAAAATAAGGAGAAGGAGATGCTATGTGAATAACATCTCCTTCCATATCTATCTTTGAGACGTTTCAAAAAGCCGTCGCAAAGGTATAAAAAATTTCCGAACTGACAATAACTATCAATCCCACTTAGTGTTACGCATATCGCCGGTCTCCTCGAAAGCAATGTGCATCCTTAAAGCCTTGGACAAAGTCATAGGCGTATGGCACTTCCCGGAAGCCAGCTTCAAGTAATCCCACAACAGCTCCTTGTAGTCTGGGTGCACACAATTTTCGATAATCGTCTCAGCCTTCTGCAATGGAGACTTCGCGCGCAAATCGGCAACACCTTGCTCAGTAACGATGACCTTAACGGAGTGCTCTGAACTATCGATATGGCTAGCCATAGGCACGATAGCGGAGATGACACCACCCTTAGCGACAGAAGGACAAGTGAAGATGGAAAGGAACGCGTTACGAGCGAAATCGGCGGAACCACCCAATCCGTTCATCATCTTCTGACCGAGGACATTCGTACTGTTCACATTACCGAAGATATCCAACTCAAGCGCCGTGTTAATAGCGATGACACCCATACGGCGAACCAACTCAGGATTGTTGGTCAACTCTTGAGGACGCAACATCAACTTATCTTTAAAGAAATCGTAGTTAGCGTAAACATCCATCAAGACGTCGTCGGAAAGCGTCAGAGAGCTACCGCTCGCGAACGTGATGCGACCCTTTTTCATCAAATCGATCACAGAGTTTTGGATTACCTCCGTGAACATGGTGAAAGAAGGAATATCAGCGCAGTTACCCAAAGAACCGAGCACCGCATTAGCGATGTTACCCACGCCAGATTGCAAAGGCAAGAATTCCTTAGGGATAATACCCTTATGGAGCTCACTCAACAAGAAGTTAGCGACGTTCTCACCGATTTTAGCAGTCACCTCATCCACCGGAGTGAATTGTGCGATACCATCCTTCATGTCGGTCTTCACGACACCGATGACCTTAGCGGGATCCACCTTCAAAGTAGCGGTACCGATACGGTCGGAAGGAGTATAGATAGGAATCTCACGACGGTAAGGCGGGTTAGCCGGCTCATACAAATCGTGCATACCATTAATCTTCGCAGGATGATGCGCATTCAACTCAATGATGATTTTATTAGCTTTCTCTGCCAACGTCGGAGTGATACCAACGGAAGTGGTCAATACGATTTCACCCTTATCGGTAATGTCCGCAGCCTCAATCAACGCATAATCCACAGGACCGAGGAAACCGTAACGTAAGTCTTGAGCGACATGAGACAAGTGCATATCGAAGTATTGCACCTCACACTTATTGATAGCGTCGCGCATGTACTTGCTTGACTGGAATGGCGTACGGAATTTCACAGCCTTCGCGCGGGAGAGTGCGCCGTCGATCTGGTCACCCGTAGATCCACCGGTAATCATACCCACTTTAAACTCGTTTCCTTTAGCGTGCTCAGCCTCCGCTTTCTTAGCGAGAGCTTCCGTCACAGCCTTGACTGTACCCACCGACGAGAATCCGCCGATACCAATCACATCATTGTTTTTAATGTACGATGCTGCCTCTTCGGCAGTGATAAAGTTAAATGCCATTGTACTTATCCTTTTATCTATTTAGAAATATTTATGTCTGAAAAACAGCGCGAAAATACAATAAAAAATCCATACTTCGCCACTACCCTATTAAAAAACGTATAAATATATAACATAATATAAAAAAACAGGATATTTATACAAATAATATGCAGACAAAAAAAGGAGCCACTTACGTGACTCCTTCCCATTAACAATATCAGAGAAATTAATCCCAAGCCAACGCAGAAGCGCCAAGTACAGCAGCGTCAGCGTCTTTCATTTGGGAGAACAAGACCTTCACCTTGCCTTTGAACACAGGCATCAGGTTATCGTCCATCGCTTTCTTAACAGGGTTAAGCAACAAATCGCCAGCCTTAGCGAGTCCGCCGAAGAGGACGAAAGCCTCAGGGCTACTGAACTTCACGAAATCCGCCAACGCCTCACCCAGAATTTGTCCGGTGAACGCGAAGATATCCTTAGCGATAGCGTCACCGGCCATTGCAGCATCGAACACATCCTTAGAAGTGATTTTATCCAACTCGATCTTACGGAGAAGAGAATCCTCACCCGCACGGTTCTGCAACATCTCCTTAGCGGTACGAGCCACACCAGTAGCGGAGGTGTAAGTCTCCAAGCAACCTTTGTTACCGCAACCACAAGGACGACCGTCACGACGTACAATCACGTGACCCAACTCACCAGCGTTACCGTCATGTCCGTAGATTAACTGGCCATTAGCGACAACACCGCTTCCCACGCCAGTTCCGAGCGTGATCATGATGAAATCGCGCATACCACGAGCAGCTCCATACTTCATCTCGCCGATGGCGGCAGCATTAGCGTCGTTAGTCAAAGTCACACGCACACCTGTTTTCTCGGAAAGCATTTTTGCGAAAGGAACGATACCCTTCCATGGCAAGTTAGCGGCATGCTCAATGTTACCTGTGTAATAGTTGGCGTTCGGAGCGCCTACACCGATTCCGTTGATCTTTTCAATGCCACCATTCTTAGCAACAAGATCCAAAATGCCGTCACCAAGCGCCTTGATGTAATCCTCCAGAACCGGATAAGCCTGCGTCTTAATCGAGTTGGACGCCAAAACATTTCCCTGCGCATCCACGATGCCAAATACTGTGTTGGTACCACCGATGTCGATACCGACCACATTAGGTTTCAAATCAGACTTCATAAGCTTTTTATTTTTTAGTTAATTTATTATTTTCAATTATTTTATTTGATAAGTTTTCATTTTCATTCACCAAAGGCTTCTTGCCTACCTTGCATCCGACAAAACCATACCACACTAAATAAGCGTAACAAACCAACGGAAGCGCAAATGCGACATGCGCATCGAAGTAGTCGGAAAGAAGTCCCTGCAAAGGAGGCACAACCGCTCCACCCAAAATCATCATCACCAAGAGGGAAGAACCCTGGGAAGTATATTTGCCTAGACCATCGATAGCCAAAGTAATCACGTTAGGGAACATGATTGAATTAAAGAGGCCTACCGCCAAAATAGACCAAAGAGACAACTCGTTTTCCATGACAAGCATCAAAACCACCAAGACCATGTTCATCACTGCAAAAAGCCCCAATGTACGGGATGGTTTGGACTTCGCCCATACGAACACGAAGAAGTTCAACAACAAGAAAGCCAAGAAATAATAGACTTTCATATTCATGAAGAAATCGATGAAGGCGGAGAATGTCATATCAGCCGCCACGCTTATCACATAGAAAATCAGCGACAAAGAAAGAACCGCCGACAATATCATCAAAAAGACCTTTAGTTCAGTTCGCATCTTACTCATGGAAATCGCACCCATGAAACGTCCGATCATCGCACCTCCCCAATAGAAAGCCAGCAATTGACTTGCGTGAAGCGAATCCAAAGAATGGAACTTCGTCATATACTCCACAAGGTTACTACCTATCGCAACCTCCGCACCCACATAGCAAAAGATTCCGATCATACCATAAGTCAGATGAGGATATTTCAACGCACCTAACCTATCCAGCTCCTTATTATCATCCTGCATATTAACAACCGGAATTTCGGCGAAGAAAATCACTCCGAAAAGGATCAGCAGCAGACTCGCCAACACCAAATATGGGATACGAACGGAAGAAGCGCCTTGACCGTCAACAAGAAAATAATCGAAAATCAGGGTGCCACCGATAACTGGCGCCAAAGTAGTTCCCAAAGAGTTAAAAGCCTGGGAAAGATTCAAACGACTCGACGCAGTGTCAGGCGTTCCCAAAACAGCCACCAAAGGATTTGCCGCAATCTGAAGGAAGGTGAAACCTGCGCCTAACAAGAAGAGTGCCAAGAGGAAAACAGCGAATACTGGGTTATCGGAATCAGCCTCAAGATAGAAGAGGAAGCACGCTACTGCGGAGATAAAAAGACCCAACGATATTGTTTTCTTATAACCTATCTTCAATATCGGATCCCCGAACGTCGCCGAAACGATAAAATAGGCCAAAGAGACCACAAAATAAGCCAAAAAGAAAGCCAACTGAACCAACGTGGCTTCAAACTGACCCAAATCAAACACTCCCTTCAAATAAGGGATAAGGATATCGTTCAGACATGTGATGAAACCCCACATGAAAAACAACATGGTCAATGTCACCAAAGAGAACGAATACGACCTAGAATCATTTTTTTCCATCTTAAAAATGTTTTTCGGGCAACCATTTGCAGCCCATTTATTGTTAATCGACTAAAAATCCACCGCAATCTTAAAATTGACGAGACGTCCGGTCAAATAATTCGGCACAGCATATTGCTGATTGTCGACCACGGAAATCCAATAATAAGAGTTTACATTTTTCGTACCGAGCAGGTTGAAGAAATCCAGATTGAGCGACAAACTCCTCATCCAAGAGAATGCTTTTCTGGAAAGAAGTTTTTCTCGACCCTTGACGAATTGGTAGGCCACACCTATGTCGACACGCTTATAATTTTTCATACGGTAATCATACTTGTTTCCTATTACATTAGGCGGAGTGAACGGGAATCCGTCAGACCAAACCAATTTGATATTGAACTTGAGTTTTTCGAAACCCGGCATATAATCTTGGAAGAACATGGAGATGTTGAACCGCTGGTCGGTCGGGCGTGGCAAGAACCCCTCTCCGTCACCATAAATATTTTCTTTCGTGTTCATAAGGGAGAAAGAAATCCATGAGTCAGTACCTGGCACGAACTCACCAAAGAGCTTCACATCAGCACCGAATGCGAAACCATCGGCGCAATTCTCCCCCAAATAGGTAATGCTCATATTATCCACCTGGTAAGGGATAATCTGATCCAAGTATTTATAATACAACTCAGTAGTAAATTTAAACGGGCGTCCCCATTTACGGAAATAGTAATCGGACGCAGCGATAATTTGGGTAGAGCGAGGCGAATTAACGTCATGATTCAAGAAGAGATTGACATTTCCCTCTTCGGAACGCTCCACCTTCAACATCTCCTTAAAGAACAAAGCTTGGTGGTAAATACCCGTGGCGAGGCGAAAGCCCCACTTGCTTCCCTTAGGGAACCAAGCCATGGAAATACGCGGACTAACTGTAAACTGGTTGTTGAAACTCCAATAAGACGCTCTAAAACCACCAAGCAAAACCATCTTAGAACGATTAGAATAGAAAGTGAAGGCATTTTGTCCGAATACAGAAAGCCGATGCATATCCTCATCCAAATCACCATTCAGATTGTCATAAAGAGACATTTGGTTCCAATTCACCGGCAAAGAATAGCCTGCGGAATCACGATATTCCCACTCGTTCACGTCTTCACCGACATGTTCCAACTGATAAGTCAAACCCCACTTCAATTTATTCTTCTCTAATTCATATGATCCGACATGTGCGATACTCGTCACAGTGGCATCCAAAAAATTCCTCGCATGCTCGTGGAAGTTACCAATGCCCTCGTTGAAAGTCACCACGTTGGAGTATGGATCCAAAGCGCCGATGAGATATTCGCTAGTAATATCATAAGTAACCTTTTCCGATGTATGGAAGGAAGAACCCGTCAGAGCAAGCGATAAGCGCTTCGTAGGCTTATAATTCAATGACAAAGCACCGAAAAACGTGGTAAACAAATCTTTCTCCTGACCATCAAAATAGAAAGTCACCTTCTTGGCGTCGCTCAATGTTCCAAACTGTGTTTCCCTCGATTCGGGAATAAAATTATAGTCATTTCTGGAAATATTGCCCAATAACGAGAGCTCGACCTTAGGAGAGAAACGATAAGTCAAAAAACATTGGTAATCCAAGAAGTTCGGTTTATACTCGCCTTCCGTTTCAAGTGAATTCAAGAAATAAGAAGAAGTCTTATACCGGAAACCATGAACTTGCGAAAATTTGTCGGAAGATGATCCCACATAAGCCGAAGCGCCGAGGAAACTAAGCGACGCAGATCCCTCAAACGAGGAAGGTGTCTTGTACTTAACATCCAAAACGGATGCGGTCTTATCGCCATATTCAGGGCCGAAACCACCAGAAGAGAAAGAGACCGCCCCCACCAAATCCTGATTAATGAAACTTAAACCCTCCTGCTCACCGCTGCGAATCAGAAAGGGACGATAGACTTCAATGGAGTTGACATAGACACAATTCTCATCATAGTTTCCTCCCCTGACAGAATACTGAGAACTAAGCTCATTAGTGGAAGATACTCCCGGCATCGTGGTTACTATACTTAGGACACCGTCTCCATTGACAGTTGGGACAGACTTGGAGACATCTACTTTGATGACATCCACAGAAGTCTCTTGCTTACGTTGCGCCACCACATCAAACGAGTTCAACTCGACAGCGTTCACAAACATAGTGACATCCGCATAGGCGGAATCTCCATCCACTCGGAAACTCTTCTCCGTATCCTTATAACCAATCAACGAAAAATTCAACTTAACCATCTTCAATGTGTCCGAAGGCAATTCAAGCATAAAGTGGCCAGTGGGATCCGTGAAGGTTCCTTCCGCAGTTCCGACGAGCTCCACACTTACGACGTCCAACGGATTTCCTGACGAATTTCTCACCACTCCATGTACTATTTTCGCATGCAGCGGAAATAGAAAAGATCCAAGTAAGCAAATTAATAATATGGAATATATATTTTTACCCATCATTTAGTAAAAATGTCAGCCTTAGCTTTCGGGCGGGAATCCTCTAACCATGAAAAACGAGGAAGTTTTTTTTCTTCTTCCGGCACCCCAAGAGGAGGATACAGAACACCCTCTGAATCTGGGGTCATAACAATCTTCTCGACCTTCTTACTGTTCTTCATATAAATGGTCATCGCATCTCCGTTCGCCTTATTAACACCAATAAGGCCTCCGCGGTCATCCTTGGAATAATAGATAGAAATGGCATTGCCCAACATTTCCATACGAGTCATTCTATTATTCTTCAAATAAGCCTTAGACTCTTTAGAGGATAACTGATTATACATATCTTCCGCCTCAAACTGGACAATCATGGCATCTTTCGTAATATGGATATAGTCAGCTTTCTGATTTTTGAAATAAATGTTAATCTGTTTTCCGGTCAATTGACTCTCCTCGCTCCAAAGAATGGGAGAACCATACATGGCGAGTATAGAATCGCTAGACGAATAAACCATGGAGTCACATCGTCCCTGCATATCTTCACGATAGAACTTAACATGAGAATAGGCACGTATTTCATTTCTGGAAGAATCAATTTCAATACCAAAAATCGTGTCAGCCGCCAAAAACAAAGAGTCCTTCTCCGAATAATCTATAACATACGAATTGTCAGTAATAAAACCGTTCGAATTATCTTTCCCGTCGAACAGAGCGAAGTTTCCGCGAGCGACAAGTTTCTGCGAAGAGTCTTGCGCTTCGACGTTATGATACGCCTTCGCAAGTTTTTTGTCCGCATCGTAATAAATGGAATCGGCGGTTAGGCGTTGTCCGTCCTTAGTGGTCACAACCGAATAATCATACAAATTTCCTTGCTGCGTTTTTCGGTTCATTTTCGCATTAGTGGTATAAATCGTACGATCTTTCTCGTAGATATAAGAAGGTCCCACAAGCGTCATTTTTCCCGTCTCATTATTGAACTGCAAAGAATCACTTTTGATTATATAATCTGGATGATTGACGACTACATTGCTTTTAAAAAAATAGTTTTTGGAACTAGGATAATAGTATCCCTTTTCGGAATCGAGTGTGAAATCAGCATCGACGATTTTTCCTCCGCCGACATAATAGCCATAGTTTTTATCACGATAAAAATCGAGCGAATTGGTGCTCAATGTAGTTCCCTCATTCACAGCGACCACATTTCCTCGTACCTTCATTAATGTGGTTTGTCCGTCATAGAACATTTTTTCCGACGACATAGTAGAACCTTTGTCAACTACTTTTACGTGGCCGAACGCATCAAAGGAATCATTATCATAAAAATAAGCGCTATCGCAATACATCAACGCCGCGCCATGACGGAATCGGACATTCCCTTTCAGCACCTGATACTCGGATCCATGGGATTTATCGAAAGAAAGGACATCACACTGTTCCAGAATGACATTCTGTTTTTCCGCCCATATCGGAAACGCGATAAGTATCGCGAAGGAGAATAAGAGGAGTCGTTTCATATTCAATAAAATAGGAAAGATTATTTTACCCAACCCGGATATTGGAATTCGCAGTTTTGCCATTTAGGATCTATTTTCACATAAGTGCTCTTTTGTTTTTCAAGCACCCATTCTTTAAGCAAATCACTATTTTTTTGTTCCTGATAAGCAGCCTTTATCGCCATAAAGTCATCCTCCACATTCGCTTTGTGAGCTTTTAACAATGATTTAACCTTCGCTATCGCAAATACCTCATTCCCCTTTGAATCCACCATCATGAACGGTTTGGAAATTTCTCCTTGTTTCATCAAATACACGGACTTAGCCACATCTTGAGGCAAATCACGCATCTCGAATTTCGGAGAACCGGTCTTGGGGTTAATTAACAATCCGTCGCTATTCTTTGTGTTTTTATCCACAGAGTATAAGGCAACGGCCTGTTCAAACGTGAGCACACCGTCATATAGAACCTTAGAAATACTATCCAATCTTTCCCTAGCCTGCAACTGCTCATCCAATGAAGACTTGGGTTTCATCAGGATATGGCGTACATTCACTTTATCGCCACTCTTCTCGATCAATTGAATGATATGGTAACCGAATTCTGTCTCCACCACTTTTGAGACACGGCTTGCGTCACGTAGCGAAAAAGCGACATCCGCGAACTCCTGGACGAGCTGACCGCGTCCTAGGAAACCTAGTTCACCTCCCCGTTTTGCCGATTCCTTGTCTTCGGAATAAAGAATTGCCAACGTGGAAAATTCAGTCTCCTTATTATCGACACGTTCTTTGAATTCCCTTAATTTCGTCTTCACATTCTCTTTAGCTACTGTACTGACCTCAGGAGCGATAGTGATTAGTTGGACCTCTACCTGCGTCGGTATTTCGGGGATGCTGTCTTCCGGCAAAGATTGAAAGAATTTCTTCACTTCAGCGGGTGTCACCTTCGCATCACCTACAATCTTGCGTTGCATCTGCTGAATAATTTGCTGATTTGAGACCATTTCCGTCAAATCCTCACGGAGAGATGAGATATTCTGATTGAAATATTCCTCCACCTTTTCCCTCGAACCGATTTGAGAAATAAGGTAATTGATTCTCATCTCCACCTGATTGGATACGCTCTTTTCATCTGCGGTAATACTATCGATTTTCGCTTGGTCCAAATAAAGCTTTTGGAGGGCCAATTGCTCAGGAATATAGCAATAAGGATCGCCTTCCACCGATGAGCCTTCATAACGTAGACGTTGGCGATATTCCTCAACGTCAGACAGAAGAATGGCTTCGTCTCCCACGACCCATGCCACCTCATCAATCACACTAGCGCTCCTTAACAAGGAACAAGGGAAAATCAAAAAAGAAAAAAAAACAAAAAATAATCTATTTCTCATAATCAACATTAATATCTTTTCACGGAACCGTTATTCACTCCGTTCTCATAAAGTTTAGACCTATAAGAACGCAGAAACTCGTTTTTCTTCTGCTCCGTCAATATGGAACGGATTCTGTTTTTTGCGAAGTCGAACGGCTGCATATCTCCTGACAAAACGCTATTATTCACATACAAAAAGAGCGTATGTATAGAATCAGACTCAGAATATAACGTTTTATCCTTAAATTCGACCTCATGAATAGGCAATGTGCATCTCTTTTGAATGTCGGATAAAAGTGTCCAATTGTCGTTGAAATAATCGAACTTCGCAGCACTCTTCACACATAAAGACTCGATCATATCCATAGATGGACCTGGCGACTCCATAAGCAGTTTCAGCACAGGGAAATCAGAAGAGCGGTTGAGGATCGTCACCGCCACCCCCTTCAGTAGAGGTTCCTGCAGATAAAACAAAGAAGGATTTTCCTTATAATATGCGGAAACCTGTTCATCCGTTATCTGAGACGAAAGGTGATCCCTAATCAGTTGCAACTCATATTCGTAGACGTAAAGAGATTGTCGGTAATTCTCCACCAAGGAATCTATCTCCTTATTGCTCTCTTCAGACACCTCATCACGGGACAACTCATACATCACCCTATCGGAAGCCCAAGATTTAATATACATATCAATGGCGTCGGCACTATCAGACGAATTAAGACCCGTCATGTCCAAATTGCGATACAACTCAGCCTCCGTCAAATTCTCCCCACAAGCGCTAGCCACAATTTTATCGCGGCGGAAAACAGATGTGATAAAGTCACATGACGTCAATGAACAGCACAATAATAGCGCCATCCAACAACATGACCTAAATTTTAAATTATGCCTTATTGCCATCAGTATTATTATTTCTCCTCCTTAACAGTATCAAGCACTGCCCAATATATCTTCACAGGATATTTGTAATGCAAGTCATTTACCCACTCCTTTTCCAAATAATTCTGGTAATCCGCCGTCAGCGGTCCCTTCACATCGGTAAATATCTCCGGCTCGGAAATCAATTTACCAGAGAACGCCACAAACGGGAATTCCTTGTCATCAGCATATTTTTCCGTCTTATCAAACGCGAATGCGTCAACATCAGCGTTAACTCCTTTGGAGAACAAGCCTCTGGTAACTTTCACCTTCTTCTCAGCGTCACTATTCATCGTTCTGTTTAAAACCACAGCGATGGAATCGAAAGAAAGATTCGCCGGTTGTGTCTTCCCCACAGACTTTTTAGATTTAGAAGATGCATTAACTGAAAGGTCATACTCTTTCAACATTTTCTGAACCTTGTCATAAGTTGCTTGATCAGCACATCTTATGACAGCGCCTTTATATTTAGGAGCGTCCCACTTGTAATCAGATTTATGCTCCGTAAAATATTTTTCCATTCCCTCGACATCTTTTGCGGCCTTGGTCCAAACCTTCTTCGAACTAATCTCGAACAGGAGTAATCCGTCTTTATATTCCTGAAGCAAATTCTTGTAATCAGGAATCTCTCTCTTCAATCTTTCACATTCGAGGTTCCAAACAAACCTATTAAGATAGTCGTGGAACGACAAATCTACAAATCGCTTAGCATCCTCTTCCTTATTAACGTCAGTTTCCGGATAATATTTGTTTTCCATGGAAATGAATTCCGGATAAAAATCCCCCTGGCTATATGTATTGCCTTTATATTCGAAAAGAGGTTCTGTTAAAGTACGACGAATGGAATCCTTTTTCTCCGTCACATTTTCCTTGCCATATTCACGTATATAAGTATAGTCATAAAAAGGCTTTATGTTCTCTCGATAAACCACTAAGTTGTTTTGAACTTTAAGGCGTTCGATCACGGATTTCACATCAGTCTCGCCCCTATCAGAACGATTGAGTTTCGACAACAATTCATTTCTCATCTCCTCAAAAGGAGGATTAACTATCACCTCATCTACCGTCACGATGTGTATTCCCCTCATGGAATGTACTATTTCATAAACACCAGTACTATTGATGGACATCACCTTATCGGTGATAACAGGAGGCATCACGACATTCTCAGACAAATAGCCCAAGTCTCCGCCCTTTTGGTTGGTAAACTCATCGACAGAATATTTTTTTACCATGTCTGAAAATTTAACCTTCCCTTTGGAAAGTTTTTCGCATAGTTTTTTCGCCAATTTCTCTGTTTTCTCGTCGTCTGTATCAAACATAATGTGGGAGAATCTCTTGTCTTTCACTTTCAAGGACTTTGAATTCACGCGCAAAATGTGATAGCCATATTTCGTCCTGAACGGCTCGCTAAACGTTCCCTCTTTTGTATTATATGCCGCATTCTCAAAAGGATAAACAGTAGAGAAAGCGGTAACGGATCCAATGTTACCGCCATCTTTAGATGAGGGGCAGTTAGAGTACTGCTTTGCCAGTTCCTCGAAAGAGGCACCTCCCTGCAATTGCTTGTATATATCGTTTATCTTCGCATATGCTTCTGTCGTATCAACGACATCCTCATTCACAGAAACAAGGATATGGGACACATTCAAGTCGTATGCGCTACGATCGTATGCTTCTCTGAGCAATTGTTCCCTCAAAATAGTATCTTGCAAATACGGGAATGTCAGTTGCGCCTCATATTGTTGATACTCGTTTGTGAAACTAGAAGATTTGTCATACCACAAATCCTTTGCCTGGGCGACCTTCAACTTGAAATCTACAAATAAATCGACATATTCCTTCAAAGACTTCTTTTCGATTGTGGCACTTGAATTGTTTTTATGATAGATATATTCGAATTCGGACTTCGTAATCTCCTCTCCATTGATTAGGAACGCTACGGGATCCGATACCTGGGCATAAATACCGCAAGAAAAAAGTAACGAACTAAATGTCGTTAATAAAGAACGTTTCATACCTCTTCTGAATTTACAAAATAATTGTTAATACAATGGCAAATTTACATAAAATATCCTTTATATAACAAAAAAAGAGACCTTTTGGGTCTCTCTTTCTCTAATATTAGGAAATCTTTAGATTTGCTTTTCCTTGATTCTAGCCTTCTTACCAGTAAGTTTACGCAAGTAATACAATTTAGCTCTACGAACTTTACCTACTTTGTTAACAACAATGCTATCGATGAACGGAGAATCCATAGGGAAAATTCTCTCAACACCTACGCCACCAGAAATCTTACGTACAGTAAAACGTTTTTTGTCTTCGTGACCACAGATACGAATCACATCGCCGCGGAACTGTTGGATACGCTCCTTGTTTCCTTCAACGATTTTGTAAGAAACCGTAATCGTGTCACCACTCTTGAATTGAGGGAATTCCTTTGCTGAACCGAAAGCGCCCTCTGCAACTTTAATTAAATCCATTTTAGTTTTTAATAAAATTTATAATAACGCAATGTAACGGATACCAATGCTCCGACAGAGATTGCGCAAAAAACTTCGCAAAAGTAATCAAACATTTTTAATGTGGCAAGAATGTCACCTTAAAAAACAATATTCACGATTTTCCCAGGCACGACAATAATCTTCTTTATCTCTTTACCGGCGAGAATTTTCGAAACTGTCTCGGAAGAAACTACCGTCTTTTCGACATCCTCTTTTGACATATCCGCAGGTAACTCCATCGTCGATTTGACCTTTCCATTGAATGAAATGGCATATTTCTTCGTGGATTCCTTCAGATAAGATTCGTCATACTTAGGCCACTGCGCATCGCAAACAGAAGTATTATGTCCCAGCGCATGGAAGAGTTCCTCCGAAATATGAGGTGCGAAAGGAGCCAAAAGGATACATATCGTCTCTAGAGCCTCCTTTTTGTTGCACTTCAGAGAAGACAATTCGTTTAAGCATATCATGAACGCCGCGACCGAAGTGTTGAACGAGAAGTTCTCGACATCGAAAGTGACCTTCTTAATCAACTTATGCAATGATTTCAATTCCTCCGCTGTCAAATTGTCTTCAGAAACGTTCAATTGGTCGTTGTTGTAGAACATCGACCAGAACTTCTTCAAGAATCTGTGCACGCCGTCAATACCATTTGTATCCCATGGTTTAGAAGCTTCCAATGGGCCTAAAAACATCTCATAAAGACGCAAAGTGTCGGCTCCATATCTCTCGACGACCAAATCAGGATTCACCACGTTGAACATGGATTTTGACATCTTCTCCACGGCCCATCCGCAAATGTATTTGCCGTCTTCAAGGACAAACTCGGCATTCTTGTAATCTGGCATCCAATTCTTGAAGGCCTCCAAATCGAGGACATCATTACTTACGATGTTCACATCGACATGAATAGGTGTAACCTCATACTGGTCTTTCAAATTATAGGAGACGAACTTATTAGTATCCTTAATGCGATAAACGAAATTGGAACGACCTTGAATCATGCCTTGGTTAATCAACTTTTGGAATGGTTCATCTTTACAAACAACCCCCAAGTCGAAAAGGAATTTATTCCAAAAACGGCTATAAATCAAATGTCCGGTGGCATGTTCGGTTCCTCCCAAATAAAGATCGACATTCTGCCAATAATCATTAGCCTCATGACTTACTAACGCATTATTATTAGACGGATCCATATAGCGCAAATAATATGCAGAAGACCCGGCAAAACCAGGCATCGTGTTCAGCTCATAAGGATACCCCTCTTGGGTACACCAATTCTTAGCGTGCCCCAACGGAGGCTCACCGGAAGCGGTCGGCAAGAAATTTTCGATTTCAGGCAATTCCAACGGCAAGGATTTTTCATCCATCACATAAGGAACGCCATCTTTATAATAAACAGGGAATGGTTCACCCCAATAACGCTGACGGCTAAAAATAGCGTCTCGCAAACGATAGTTCACTTTTACGCGACCCAAATTATGCTCTTTCACATAGACTTTAGTCGCAGCGATCGCCTCTTTAACATTCTTTCCATTCAGGAAGCCGGAATTGGTCATAATACCATCTTTAGCGTCGAAACTCTCTTCGCTAACGTCACACCCTTCAATAACAGGGATAATCGGCAGATTGAAATGTTTCGCGAAAGCATAGTCACGGGAATCGTGAGCAGGCACTGCCATAATGGCGCCAGTTCCATATCCGGAAAGGACATAATCACTTATCCAGATAGGTATTTCTTCATTAGTCAAAGGATTGATAGCGTAAGAACCTGAAAATACGCCAGTCACTTTTCTGTCTGCCAGACGTTCACGCTCGGTTCTACGTTTTACAGCGGCAAGATACTCGTCTACCGCTGCCCGCTGCTCCTTCGTAGTCACCTTCTCAACATAATCCGATTCCGGAGCTAACACCATGAAAGTCACACCAAAAATCGTATCAGCACGAGTGGTGAAGATTTCGAAATCCACATCAAGTCCTTTGATTTTAAACTTCATCTCGGTTCCTTCGCTTCTGCCGATCCAGTTTCTTTGTGTCTCTTTAAGGGAATCAGACCAATCAAGATGATCCAAACCATCGAGAAGACGCTGAGCATAGGCGGAAACACGTAGGCTCCATTGACGCATCACACGTTGTTCTACCGGATAACCTCCACGAATAGACAATCCTTCACTTATTTCATCGTTAGCCAAAACACATCCCAATTTCGGGCAAAAATTAACCCTAGTATCGGACAAATAAGCTATACGATAATTCATTAAAATGGATTGCTTGCGTTTCTCATGATAAGAGTTCCATTCGGAAGCTGTGAATGACAATGATTCTGACGAGGCGGCATTAACAGAAGAACCGTTTTTCTCAAATTTAGCGATTAACTCTGCGATAGGTTTTGCTTTATCGGCGTCATTATCGTAATATGAATTAAACATTTGAATGAATGCCCATTGCGTCCATTTATAATATTTAGGATCACATGTACGCACCTCACGAGACCAATCATAGCAGAAACCGATCTTATCAAGTTGTTCCCTATAACGGTTGATATTTTTTGTTGTCGTGACAGCCGGGTGTTGACCAGTTTGGATGGCGGATTGTTCGGCCGGCAATCCATAAGAGTCATAACCCATAGGGTGTAACACATTAAAGCCGCAAAGGCGTTTGTAACGGCTGTAGATATCTGAAGCGATGTATCCTAGCGGGTGACCCACATGAAGCCCTGCACCGGAAGGATAAGGGAACATGTCGAGTACATAACACTTAGGTTTCGACTTGTCGATTTCAACTTTATAAGTAGAATTATCTTTCCAATAATTCTGCCATTTCTTTTCAATTTCACTGAAATTATATTCCATAGCGACAAAATTTTGCGCGAATTTAGTGAAAATATATAGATGTGGCAAAAGAAAAAAAGCGCACAAAAAAAGGGTGACGAAAATTCGCCACCCTTTTTTTATTTAATTGTAAGATTAATACTCCCACAAATCATTTTCAAAGTTGAGTAACAATGTCTTTACCTTTTGTTGTTCTTTTCTTACATCTTCAGATGTAGCATTGTATTCCAACAAATTTCGGTTGTTAATGTTAGACTCTTTAAAAATGTAGCTTGAGAAACGTCTCTTAACGAAGATATCATCAAGTGAAGGTCTCGCACCATTGTTCTTATCAGTGATAAGGATTTCTTGTTGAGCCAAATATGGACGCAACGTTTCGAAAGGAATCCAGAACAAAGGATATTTGTTAGGTCCCGTTTCAGTCGTCTTCATCATGATAGGACAGAACGAGATGATTCTCGCGTTAAATGTAGAAGTAATCTTATCGAAGTACCAAACCTCTTTTACATAAAACTTAACAACATCTGTGTTAGGTATATCTGATTCCTCGAAGAAAATGATTGAATCATTTGTCAAAGAGTCAGCTTTCTTAGTATAAATGAGGTCGTACTTATCGATAAACTCTTGGAAAGCGAGTTCATGTTCTTTCGTGAAAATTTCACGACCATCGATGTACTCATACACCTTAATCTTACCTTCTTGAAAAAGCTTAAACATCAGAGTAAAGAAACTTTGTCTGTTATCTACAGCTTGTTCAGGGTAATACAAAGGGTAATTCATCTTCTCACGCAAATCAATAGTCCTGTAGACAACCTTTTGCCAATAAATATCGTCAGCACGAGGGTTAACCAATTCGATTGGTTCCAGATTTTCTTTTGGACCACTTGTTGGCATGTTAGAAGCGACTTCCACAGAAACGTCTCCTGACTCATCAAAGAAAGAATTCTCTTCGAACTGAGCATAAACAGCAGAAGTGGAGAACGCTGCAAAACCAACAAACAATAATCTAAAAAAATTACTCATAACGTTAAACTTTTAAACTACTTATCTAATTTTTACCTCAAGAGGTGGCAAGTTACGTTTCATACCGTCCTGTCCGAGAGCAACGATATTGTTAACATACACAGACTTTCTGTTTGTCATCTCTCTGAAGATCTTCAATTGCTTATCGTTCAATTGACCTCCGGAGGTCTTCTCGATCAAAGTATTACCCATTGAATCGAAATAGTTCAATGCGAATTCCAAAACTTTGTACTTCACATCCAAATCTGAATCATTCAATTCGGCAACAATTTGACGGCAAGTCAACAAACGACCTTTATCAATAGCTTTATCAAAGCTGAAGCCTCTATATCTGCACTTGATACCTTGAGCGTTAGTATACTCAATCATACCGAGTGGATCTGGCAACTTCTTAACACGGAATGTCTTAGTTGCAACGTGTTGAGACTTACCATCAATCATAGCGCTTACAGAGATGTTACAAGGAGTACCTACAGTTGCAGGAACGATTGTCCATCCAGAAGCAGTCTTAGCTTGAGACTTACAGTTTGAAGGACTGATTGAGATGTTGTTAGCAGATACACCTGGAACAGAAACGCTGATTGGGTTTTTGAAACCGGCGTAGAGCACATTCATCAAATCCGCAGACACAGTAGCGGTAGGCTCACCTACAGTATATTCGCTAGTGAAAGGATATTCGATTACATCACCATTCTTCTTAGCAAGAGAAATCTTACCAGAATACTTTTGAGTTCCTACAGCACCACAAATAAACTCGTAACGGTCTTTCTCCAAAGGCTTGTTGTTAATAGTGATGATAGGCTTCTTAGTAGAGTCAGTCGCAGCCAAAATGATTTGAGCTGAATACTTACCACCTTTCATGATGTAGCTAGAGTTAGGAATAGCCAATGCTTGAATCTTGTTTACGATGAAAGCGTCAGCATCCATAGCACCAATCAAGTATGAGAGAGCCTCACCTTGTGAAACCTTAACATCATTCTCGATTTTATCCAATACTGTCAAAGTAGCGATGGCAGGCATCTCAGCGAATACTGAGTTCTCCCATTTAACCATCTTACCTTTTTCCTCCTTATTAGGAAGATCGGCAGTAGAGAAAGTCTTTTCCAAAGCGTCAGCCTTAGCTGTATCGATAGTCTTCATGAACTCACGATACTTGTCGATGTGCTCTTTTAAAATTTGACCATTTGTCTTACCGTCAACCTTATCAACCAAACCGACTTGGTGAACGATGTTCAAATCGCCGATGTTAAAGCCTTCTTCATCAACAGTAGCAAGAGTTGCAGCCTCGTTTTGAGAAACCATCTTAATAATCTTCAACTTTAATTCGTCGATATAACCAATAAGAGCGTCTGACTCAACGACTACACTATCGAATTTACTCTTCATTCTATTAGCTTTGATAGAGTCGGAACTAAGGAGAGCAGCGAATTCGCTCTTTCTTTGTTCAACCTTACCATCACTAATCTTCGTATTTTGGCGCATGGAAGTATCCACGGCCAAGTATCCATTCAAAATCTGGGCAGACACGTTCAATGCAAGCATTGCGGTCAACACCAAATACATCATGGATATCATCTTCTGTCTCGGGGTTTCCGGACAATTTTTAGCGCCACCCATAATTAAACTTCTTTAATTAATTTAAAAACAATTAGAAAAAATCTTATTTAATAGTCATAGCGCTAAGCATACCGCCATAGATAGAGTTCAAGCTCTTCATTTGAGAAGCCAACAAAGCAACTTGTTTCTTGTACTCCTCAGCCTCAGCAGCTGAACCGTTCAAAGAAGTTTCAATTGTCTTAACTGCAGAAGCCAAAGTCTTCATAGCCTCGTTCTGCTCGTTAACAGACTTAACTTGAAGCTCGAATACTGAGTTGATTGTAGAGATGTTTCTGTTGATACCATCGATTTGATCTGCGAAGTTCTTAGAACCTTGAGAAGCAGAACCGATGCTTGAAGCGATGCTTTGGTAAGAAGAAACCAAAGAATCAGAAGAATCCTTCAAGTTTTGTTGAGAACTTGCGAATGCGCTAGCTGCATTAGAAGCTTGTCTCAAATTGTTAGTATACTCATTAGAAACAGCTGCTGCACTAGAAAGATCAGTTAATTGACTTGCAGTAGTAGACAAGCTATGGATTCCATTCTTCAAGTTGTCGAGCTCGCTATCAACCATATCACGGATCTTTTGAATCTCTAACTTTCCTTCGTCACCACCGTTAGAACCGTTGGTGTTCATGATGCCAGTACCAGGAGTTGCGGTTTCGTCCTCAACCAACAATTGAGGGTAAACTCTATCCCAATGGTACTCTACGTGAGGTTTATCGAATGCAGACAAAGCAAACAAGAAAGCCTCAGTACACATTCCTGCTGTCAAAACTGGACCTGCACCTGGCCAGTGCATGATCTTAAACAACGCTCCAATAATAACGACACTCGCACCAAGACCATAAGCAAGGGCAGTGAATTTCTGATAACCTGCGGTATCACGCAATTCTGAAAAACTCATTTTAATAAATATTTTAAGGTTAATAATATGTTATCTCATCAAATAAATCATTCACCAATGTAGCTACGAACACATCTGAAACCTAAGAAAGAACGGTTTTCATTTTGATACTCGTATGTACGAACACCACACTGCAAGAAAATACCAACATCTTTCCATGAACCACCACGGATTACCTTACGTCTCATAACGTCAGCGTCAGAACTTTTAGCGTTATAGTCATAACTTGGGTTCAAATCATGAACGAAAGTATAGTTAGACTCGTGATATGCTGAAGAAGTCCACTCTGCCACGTTACCAGCCATATCATACAATCCGAAATCATTCGGCGGATAAGAAGCTACCTTAGAAGCGATCAAATAACCGTCATCGGTATAATTACCACGTTGAGGTTTGAAGTTTGCCAAGAAACAACCTTTTGCGGTACGGATATAATTACCTCCCCAAGGATACATTGACAAATCCTTACCACCACGAGCCGCATACTCCCATTCAGCCTCGGTTGGGAGACGATAATCTTGAACACGAACACCCTTGTTAGCAACTTGATAAGAGTTGAACAAGAAAGTTCTCCAATGGCAGAATGCCTGAGCTTGTTCCCAAGAAACACCGACTACAGGGTACTCACCATAACCTGGATGTGCAAAATACATCTTCATATAAGGCTCGTTGTAAGCGTATGTGTAGTCACGAATCCAACATAATGTATCAGGATAGATGTTAACACGTTTTACAGAGATGAAATCTGAACGATGTTTCAACTCACGATATACAGTTACGTTTTGGATTTCACCATTTTCGTTATAAATAGTCGTATCCTTCTTTACCATCACGTCAGCGCTATCTTTAGTCTTTCCAAGGCCAGCGATGCTACGGTTATAACGACCTAACAACGGATCGAACTTATTTTCCTTCTTAGCAGCTTGGATATAGTCAACCCAAGAATACTTGTACATATAAATAGCAGCATTTGATTCAGCAGCGAAGTCGATTTTATCAGCTCCTTGATAATACATGCTATCCAAAGCATTCTTTTGGTCCTCGGTTGGCTTTTGCCAAGGAATTTTTTTCTTGTAATTCAAAATTGGAGTCTCCAACTCGTTACCATTTTTGTCTTGGTAAATTTTGTAGGACTCATCAACATCAGCCAACTTTTCTCTTGCGATTGAGTCACGCACCCAATGCACGAATTGACGGTATTCACCATTCGTGATCTCCGTCTCATCCATCCAGAACGCATCCAATGACACTGTACGGGATTGGGATGACATAGCCCAGTTAGCATCTTGGTCATTCTGACCCATCGTAAACGAACCACGTCTGATGTACAGCATTCCGTACGGAACAGGCTCCTTCCAAGATTTGTTGTAAACTCCCACCAATTCTCCATTTTCTCCACTGCAAGCAGCGAGAAGGACGGCGACTAATGAAATAATTAACAGCTTTTTCATGATATAAACTACTTTATTGTCTTTGTCATTTGTTATTATTTACTACATCTACAATATTCGATCACTCTTGTATTTATTCTTTTTTGTGAACTGAGGTCTGAAACTATAACGCAAATAGACTTCATGACTTCCCCCCGACCTAATTAATTTCGATGTGGGCAAATCATAAGAATAACCTACTTGGAGTCCACTTATCACATCCATTCCAAAAATGAACACGAAAGCATCCCCAAAACGATATGAAATTCCGCCTCTCACTCTTTTAGAATATTCTAATATACCCGAAACCTCCGCTTGCCATGAACAAAAATCTGTTTTCAAAAGCGCAGACGGCGTCAAAGTAACCAACGGATTAGAAGTTAAAAAATTGTATCCACCAGTCAAATAAAATGTACGTGGCATATACAAATAATAATCTTCGTTTCCTAAATCAATCGTACCCGAGTTCAAATGCAAGGAAGAGAATCCCACATAATAACGGTCTTTTGTATATAAACAACCGAAAGACACGTCAAAAAGGATATCGCTGTACTCCTCAGCCGTAAAACTCGAAACGAAAGGATCACTCCCTTTGTGGAATTCATCACCGCTCATCACTTCATCACCCCCGCCTGTTAAATCAACACCTTCCTTGTCAAAAGTATGGTCTATAAATCCCAAACCCAATCCAAGGCTCAATCTTCCACCCCAAAGTTTCGTTTTATACGAATATTGTAAAAGAACGCTCTGGTTTTTAAATAAACCTATCTCGTCACTTGAAAAGACTAAACCAACGCCATGTTTACTATCGCCAGCCTTAAAAGGCGTGGACATTGAAAAATAAACATCTTGCGGTCCGCCACTGAATCCTGCCCACTGTCTTCTAAAGACGCCAAACACACTTATCATCTCTTCCTCCGCTACTGCGGCCGGATTCAGGGTCGTCGGCACTTCCATGTACTGGCTGAACTGCGGGCTCATCTGCGCCGTCGAACTCAATATTGAAATAGACAGAAAAAAAACGATTAATATAAAATGCCTTTCTCTCATATTTCAAATGCCAGTCTCAAGAAAATCGACAACAATATTACGAGTTTTTACATTAATTCACAAATTATAGCCATCATTTTTTCTCCGTATGTCGTCAAAAAAAAACGCATGTCACTTAAATTCAATGAATTAATATCTCACTTTTTTTTAATAAATTTTAATACTCTTCTTCGTTAAAGAGGAAATCCTCTTTGCTTGGATAGTCGGGCCAAATATCCTCAATGCTTTCGTATATTTCTCCCTCGTCCTCCATTTCCTGTAAGTTTTCCAGAACTTCCAACGGAGCTCCGGAACGCACTGCGAAATCCACCAATTCGTCCTTTGTTGCGGGCCACGGCGCATCTTCCAGTTTTGAAGCTAACTCTAATGTCCAATACATAACAAAAAATGAATTAAATTTTACCTCACAATTGAGGATTGCAAAAGTATACCTTTTTTTATTACAAACAACCTTTTCTCAAAAAAAAACACATCAAATCATACATTTCTTTTTCTCGAGCCATCTTAAAGACGGAATTTCGGGAAAAACCTGACGTAGTAATCCTCTTTTTGGAGATTGCCTTTAAAAAAAACCAAGCCGTATCGGAAAAGATCGACCGTCACACGAACGCGAGGATCTGACTGCAGACGTTTCCACGATTCGGTCATGGATTCATTCCTGTAAATTCCTTCTACGACAAAAATTGTTTGACTTGCAGTTTTAGACATACAGACTCCTATTCTATCGTCCAAATCAGACCCGTTGACACAATCGTTAACGAACAACAAATCCAACGCATCCAATTCATCCACGACTTCCTGGAGTTTTTCCTCAGCTGTTCCCTGGACGACACGCACATTTCGGAATCCGGTCTCCTTCATATAATGGAGCGTCAACTCGTTCAGCGCCTCTTCTTTCCCGAAAGTGGTCAACTTCACCTTACTATCGGGAGCTGCCAAATACATGGAAGCTATTCCGGTGCGCATATTCGTCTCAACAACATTCCTCGCCTGATATTTATTCACAAGGCGGAATAACAGTTGACCGTATGCTGGATCGACATTATCGGACGCCAAGTCCTGGAGTTTATATTCACGGCCTTCCATATCAAGCGTACGCTTCGACATTTTCTGTGCTTTGCGCACTCTTTCCACAAGACTATACTTATAATAAGGTAACTTTTCCTCTATCACCCGAGTGACCAACTCGAACGCAAAAGGGGAATGGACTCCATACCCGCGCCAATGGCGAGAGCAAAAGAGATACTTAATATAATTCTTGAAACAATGGAACGTCATGAGAAAAAAAGATGGAGACTTTCGTCTCCATCCCGCCATATTTCGAATATAACTTATTTTACACGTTCAATGTACGAACCGTCACGAGTGTCGACCAAAATAGTCTCTCCTTCGTTAATGAACAAAGGCACGCGTACGGTAGCACCCGTCTCAACAGTAGCAGGCTTCAAGGTGTTGGTTGCAGTATCACCCTTCAAACCAGGCTCGGTATAAGTGATTTTGAGAGGAGTCTTAACCGGCATCTCGGCGAAAAGCACAGATTCGGTAGAAGCGTCGAACACAACATCTACGACATCACTCTCTTTCATATAATCAACACCTTCGATCAAATCATGAGCGATAGGAATTTGCTCGTAAGTCTCTTGGTTCATAAACATGAAATCCTCACCTTCCTTATAAAGGTATTGATATTGATGACGTTCAACACGAACGTCTTCCAACTTCTCACCGATGTTGAAACGACGTTCCAAAACTCGTCCGTCAACAACATCCTTCAACTTTGTACGCATGAAGGTGTTTCCCTTTCCTGGCTTTACATGCAGGAACTCAATACAGAAATAAAGCTTACCCTCCAAACGGATGCAAGTTCCATTCTTGATGTCTTGTGCATTAATCATATTGATATAATTTTATAATCTAATTTGCCACAAATTTAGTGCAATTCCACAAATTACACAATAAAAGTTCACAAAAAGAGCCAAATAGGTTTCGGCAGGGAAAAGAATTACTAACTTTGCGCTTCGTTATAAACGTGTATTATAAATTAGGAATCTATTAAAGATATGAATTTCGTCGAAGAACTTAAATGGCGTGGGATGATTCAAGACATGACCCCAGGCACAGAAGAACAGCTAAAGAAAGAGATGACAACCGCTTACCTCGGCATTGACCCTACTGCCGACTCGCTTCACATCGGACACTTGGGCGGTGTGATGATGTTGCGTCACTTCCA
>CALCUH010000003.1 GCA_937907165.1 uncultured Bacteroidales bacterium
CAATCAACTGCTGGTAGGAAGCCGATTCGTAATCCGTCCTTTCCGCCAATTCGAGCGTCATGCGCTCAATCTCCTTCTGCAGTTCGAAGATATCGGAGAAGGCCTTCTCTGCCTCTTCCGCCACCGTCACCCCATCGTTATGAATCATGTGTTGGGGCAAATAACCGATTGTCACATCCTTAGGCACGGAGACACTTCCGCTTGTCGGAGGTTGGATGCCGGCAAACACCTTCAGCATCGTACTCTTTCCCGCACCGTTCTTTCCTACAAGAGCGATACGATCCTTCGGATTAACAACATAAGATATATCATTAAATAACGTGACGCTTCCAAATCTTATCGTCAGTTTGTCTACTGAAATCATCTATTATCTTTTTAAGCGGAATCGATTATAATATAATAAATCCAACGCCGCCATTGTTTGTAATCATTTTTTATACAATCAAAAATACTCGATAGCGCGCTCCGTCACACTCACCAAAGAATCACCGAAGTATTGTACTTTCTTAATCCAATTAGACTTCTTATCGTATTCATAAGAGAAACTCTCAGGGATAAATTCATCCTTGGCAGCCTTCGGCTGGCTGGTGACCACGTCGCCTTGAAGGTTGTAAGTATATACCACACTGAACTGAATCGACTCGTCAGGATTCAGCACGCTCAACTCCAACAGTTTTCCCTCTTCATCGTGTTTCTCCTTTCTCCAGTTCGACAACACTCTCTCGTCGTTATAATA
Source organism: uncultured Bacteroidales bacterium (assembly GCA_937907165.1). Lineage (GTDB taxonomy): Bacteria > Bacteroidota > Bacteroidia > Bacteroidales > Paludibacteraceae > UBA1181. Next base: position 737 of record CALCUH010000003.1, read on the forward strand.
CTTGAAGTCAGTACAATAGCCCTTCTTATTCTTTTGCAAAATCGTTTGACACAAGAATTTTCCTTTGTCATCGATGGTTGTGGTCGTCTCAATCAGATTCTCGTCATTATACTCCGTACTATTGGCGCGGGCAAGATAATTCTCCTCATCCAGATCATAAACCATCTTCACCCTACCCAGCATATCATACTCATATTGAGAAGACATCGCCAAGTTTTTTCCGTTCTCGTAGTAACGCTTAAAGGCGAGCTTTCCGTCCTTCCCATATTCATAGACATTCTTGCCGATAGTATCTCCGTCCCTATCCAAGAAAGCCATGCTCAAGAAGTTACCCTTCTTATCGAAAACCTCCTCGTAATCCCATTCATCCTCACCACGGAAAAAGAACGTTTTCTCAATGGTTCCATTATTCAACAAAACCGCATGATACTTCTTCTCCGTCACGCTCTTCACCTTACCTCTCAGTCCGACATTCGTCAAATCACACTCCTTCACCTCGCTTCCGCACGCCATGAGGAAGGAGGTTAAGATCAAACATAAAAAACTTCTTTTAATCATTATAACTTCTCTATTAATTCAAGATCCATCTGTTTCTTGTCCAAATTCGTCTTTTTGATGCGGACAACCACTTCATCACCCAAACGATATGTACGGTTATATTTCTTACCCGTCAGACAATAATTCTTCTCATCGAACACATAAAAGTCATCGTCCAAATCACGGATAGGCACCATACCCTCACACTTGTTCTCATTCAACTCCACATAAACGCCCCACTCTTGGATGCCTGAAATGACACCATTGTAAGTCTGTCCGATTTTGTCGGACATGAACTCAACCTGCTTGTACTTAATGGAGGCGCGTTCCGCATTGGCAGCCACCTGCTCCATATCGGAACAATGCTTACAGAAATCCTCGAACACGACCGGGTCCGCACTCTTCTGACCATCCGCATAACGGTCCAGCAAGCGGTGCACCATCATATCCGGATAACGTCTGATCGGAGAGGTGAAATGGGTATAGAAATCGAACGCCAAACCATAGTGTCCCACGTTCTCCGTAGAATAGATCGCCTTCGCCATGGAACGGATAGCGATTGTCTCAATCAAGTTCTGCTCCCTCTTCCCCTGCACTTGGTCCAACAATCTGTTGATGGAAGCGGAGACATCCGTATTCTTGCCCGTCGTCTTCAGTTTATAACCGAAACGGGTGATGAATTGCGACAAATTATTCAGTTTTTCCGGATCTGGAAGATCGTGGATACGATAGACGAACGTCTTCGCTTTCTCAGACTTCTTCACCTTACCGATATGTTCAGCCACCGTCCTGTTGGCGAGCAGCATGAACTCCTCGATCAGTTTGTTGGCATCCTTAGATTCCTTGAAATAGACGCTCAACGGTTTACCCTTCTCATCGATTTCGAAGCGTACCTCCGTGCGCTCGAATGCGATGGCGCCCTTGGCGAAACGACGCTCCCGCAACTTTTTGGCAAGGGAATCGAGCGCCAGAATCTCCTCCTTCATGTCACCCTCCTTCTTCTCGATCACCTCCTGAGCCTCCTCATAGGCGAATCGACGTTGGGAACGGATAACCGTATGGGCTATTTTATAGCTTAGCACATTCGCATCGTCATCCATCTTAAAGATGACCGAATGGCTGAATTTATCTTCGTCCGGACGCAAAGAGCACAAGCAGTTGCAAAGACGTTCCGGCAACATCGGAATCGTTCTATCCACCAAATAGATGGAAGTAGCACGCTTAAAGGCCTCCTCGTTAATCACATCGTCTTCCTTGACGTAATAAGTGACGTCGGCGATATGAACACCGACCTCCCACTTTCCGTCCTCCAGTTTTCTGATAGACAACGCGTCATCAAAGTCTTTCGCATCGGCAGGGTCAATCGTGAAGGTTGGCACACCACGGAAATCGATACGTCTAGCCACCTCTTTCGGATCCAATTCGTCAGATATTTTATTTGCCTCATCCTCGACGAACTGAGGATAAGAGTACGGCAAACCGAACTCCACGAGGATTGCGTTCATCTCCGCGTTATTGTCGCCAGCCGCTCCTAAAATTTCGAGCACTTCTCCGACCGGGTTTCTATCACGTTGCGACCACTCCGTAATCTTCACAATAGCCTTGTCGCCCGTCTTACCATCCTTCAGTTTATCCTTCGGGATGAAAATATCGCTTGTAAGTAACCTATTATCCACCTGCAGGAACGCGAAGTCCTTCGAGACATCCAATTTTCCCACGAACGTGTCGTGTCCGCGTTGCAGCACCTCGAGCACTTGTCCCTCTTGGATTTGTCCCTTACGACGGGCGAAGAGACGCACACGAACGGTATCGCCCACAATGGATTTATTCAAATACTTATCCATAATGAAGACGTCCTCGCCACCATCATCAGGCACGAGGAATATCTTTCCGCCCGTTCGGCGTTCCAATTTACCCACGATGGAGCCGCTTCTATTATCCAGCCTATATTTGCCGCTGGAAGGCGATATCAGAAAATCCTGGAACACCAGATCGTCAAGCATCTGGATAAGTTGACGTTTCTGCACCATATTGGTAACGCCTATTTCGAAAGCTACTTGCTTGTAATTGACAGATTGCGAAGGGTTCTGCTCGAAAAAGCGTACCACACGATTCAACATCTCCTGTTTGGTGAGCTGCTTAGCGTTAGCCGGCGTCTTCTCACCTCTCTTATTTTTCTTTGAAGGCAAACTTGCCCTTGATTTCTTATTAGATCGAGCCATAATTATCAGTATTTAATCTAACACACATAAAAAACTAACCCTGTCCAAATTTACAAAATAATGCGCATAAAATCAGATAGGTTCGGGAAATTAATTTATCGTTTTTTTATATACGCAATGAATTAAAAGCGCCTCCGATATGGCTGACGAGATCCCCGGCAATCAAGCTTTCGACGGATTGTTCCCCTAAAGCCAAATCGCCCGCCCTTCCATGAAGCCAGACACCTAACAGAGCCGCTTTCTCAGGCTCGTGTCCCTGCGAAAGAAAAGAGAAGATGAAGCCCGTCAGCAAGTCTTCGCTTCCCGCCGTCGCCATCC
>CALCUH010000004.1 GCA_937907165.1 uncultured Bacteroidales bacterium
CGATAATCGGTCGTGCTTTGCGGTGAGACCGTGATTTCAGTCTCTTTGTCGGACAATGTGTCTCCTTCCGCACTCACCCATGTGATGTTCGTGCGTTGGTTTATTCCCCTTACTTGTAATGTGGCAGTTTCGCCTTCGCAAATATTCGCCGAATCGACTTTGATATCCTTATTAGGCGTGTTTACTTCCACCCGCACGACATTGGATAGAGCATCCGGACAAACATCCTCTCTTATCGCCAAACGGAGGAAGAATGACTTCGATATGTCCGTTAAGGTGAAATCGGATGTGACGATGCCTAGTTCCTCCTGCTTTTTGTAGTCCATTTCGTCTGCCCACAAAATCTCGGCGATAGGGGAGACCCCGCTTCTGATTTCCTCTTTGGTGACGAAGGTGATGTCGGCATCATCGCCTAGACAAATCACGCTATCTTCCGTTGCTATTTCTAATTCTGTTTGCTTCGCCACCTCTATCGTCACCATCTCCGAATGGTTCGGACAGTTCCCTTCGATGACGAATTGGTAGGTGCTCGCCTCCGTAGGAATATCCGTCATTTGTAACACGCCTCTTGCAAGCGTGTCTATGCTGTTTTTCACCCAAACATAATCGTTGTTAGGCACGCCGGCTGCTTCGGCTTCCAGCGTGACGGATGTGCCTTCGCAGACGAGTGTCGCAACCTCCTTGATGGTTGGAATCGAGTAGGAAATCACGTCGACGGTTATGGTTTCGGAGCTTCTTGTCATGTTGTTGTCGATGATGACGAATTGGTAGGAACTCTTTTCCGTAGGGAATTCCATAACTCTAAGCGAGCCTTTCGAGATGGTGTCGGTCCCGTTCTTTATCCAAGCGATTGTGCTGTTTTCGTCGTATTCTGCGGTGGCTTCCAACATGATGAAACTGCCTTCGCAAAGGTATGCAGGCACCTCTTTGATGACTGGCTTTTCGTCAGATACGACGTAGATGGTCACCGCTTCCGATTTGCTTGGACAAGCTCCTTCTATGACGAACTCGTAGGTGCTTGACCTATCGGGCGTGTCGGTAAGGATTTTTTCGCCTTGGGATAGTGTGTCGGTGCCGTTTTTTACCCAAGCGAAGGAGAGGTTAGGGTCGATGGTGGCGTCGACCTCCAATGTGATGTCGGTACCCTTTGATACCGATGTGGGCGCCTCTTTGATGACTGGTTTCACGGTTGGAATTACATCGATGGTCACCACGTCCGATTCGTTCGGGCAGTTTCCTCCGACAACGAATTGGTAGGAGGTCTCTTCCGTAGGTGAGACGTTTAGTGTTAGTTCTCCCTTACTCAAGGTGTCTGTGCCGTTTTTGACCCAGCCGTAGACCCCGTTAGGATTCACATTGGCTTCCGCCTCCAAAGTGACGCTGTTCCCTTCGCAGATTGTGGCGGGAGCCTCCTTGATGACTGGTTTCACATTGGGTGTCACGTCGATGGTCACGATCTCAGACATGTTCGGACATTGACCACCTCTGATAAATCTGTAGGTGGTTTTCTCTGTAAGCGTGTCGGTGAGGGTTAGTTGTTGTATGCCGACAATTTTCGACTCGTTCTTTTCCCATCCGAAGACTCCGTTCGTCTCTCCATTGGCTTCCGCCGTCAGCGAGATGATACTGCCTTCGCAAACGTTTGATGGAAACGCTGTGATGGTTGGTTGCCCGTTCGGAATGACTTTGATGATAAAGACGTTCGATCTCACTTTTAATGTTCCATTGGCTATGACAACAAACTGATAGGAACTTGTGACTTTCGGGTGGAGATTCAAATCGAATACGTTTTCCGCTATGGTATCTTTGCTGTTTTCTATCCAATAGATTTTGTCTTCAGGTAGCAAATTCGTGATATGTGCTTCGATAGGGGCGCTGTCGCCTTCGCAAATGGTCAAGGATTCGCCTAGAATTAAGAATGTGTCTGGTGTCAATTCGACAGTGATGGCATCAGATTTGCTCGGACAGATACCTCCGGTGACGACAAATTCGTAAGTGCTTTTTTCTGTTGGTCTGTCGATAATCTGCAATTGTCCCTTTGCGATGGTGTCGGTCCCGTTCTTCACCCAAGCGTAAGAACTGTTCGGGTCAATGTCAGATTCGACATCGAGTACAACTGTTTTTCCGTCACCCCGAACCATCGGTTGTTTGAGGATCGGTTTCTCGTTAGGTGTCACATCGATGGTTACCACATCCGACTCGTTCGGACAGGAACCGCCCTTGACGAATTGATAAGAAGTTTGCTCCGTAGGCGAGACGGTAAGCGTCAGTTCGCCTTTGCCTAGCGTGTCTGTTCCGTTCTTCACCCAGCCGTAGAACCCGTTCGGATCCACGTTGGCGTCCACTTCCAAGGTGACGCTGTTCCCTTCACAGATGGTTGTGGGGGTCTCCTTGATGACCGGTTTTTCGTTAGGTGTCACGTCGATGATCACTATCTCCGATTTGTTCGGACACTTCTCCCCTCTGACGAATTGGTAAGTAGTCTTTCCCGTAGGCGTGTCTGTGAGTGTTAGAGAACTGCGTGAGAGCGTGTCTGTGCCGTTTCTCACCCAAGCGTAGGACCATTTCGGGTCTACTAAAGCATCGGCTTCCAGTGTTATCGTGTTGCCTTCGCAGATGATGGACGGAACATCTTTGATGATAGGCTGTTCGTTAGGAATCACTTTTACATATTCGATGTTTGACATGCGAATATGGTTGTCGCCCAAAACGAAGAACTGGTAATTACTTGATTCAGTTGGTTGGTAGGTGAAATGTGTCACACCTTTTGCGATGGTATCCGATCCATTCCTCAGCCAAATGATCGTATTGTTCGAAGCCAAGAGTGTGGTAGCGTCGAAAGTGATAGTTGCGCCATCGCAGACGACAAGCGTGTCATGCGATGATGTAGGGTCTTCATAATCCACTTCGATTAACACGGCATTGGATTGGCTCGGACAGGCGCCGTCGGTGATGACGAATCGGTAGGTGCTTGTTTCTGTAGGCGTGTCAGTAAGGGTTGTTTCTCCCCTTGAAATGGTGTCTGTCCCGTTCTTCACCCAAGCGTATGAGCTGTTCGGATCGATGGTGCCACTGACTTCGAGAAATACGGTATAACTGTCGCTGAGGATGGTAGGTGGATTGATGACCAGTTTTTCGGCTTGTGCGAGAGCGATGGTCACTTCCTCTGATTTGCTCGGACAATTACCACCGGAGACTATGAATTGGTAAGTGCTCTCTTTCGTAGGCGTATCGGTCATAGTTGTAGAACCTTTGGAGATGGTGTCGGTTCCGTTCTTTACCCAAGCGTAAGAGTTGTTCGGGTTCGTCCCTGTAATGGCTTCCAAGGAAACGGAGCCACCTTCGCAAATAGAGGAAGGGTGCTCTTTGATTGTTGGCATGGAATTGTCACCAACTTCTACGGTTATTTTGCTGGAAGAGGTTGGACATGCGTCACCCTTGACAACGAATTCATAGGTAGTGTTGCCGTCTGGCGTGTCCGTGAGCGTGAGGCTGTTTGGGGAAATCTCTTTCCCGTTTTTGTACCATGCGTAATCCGTGAATTCGTTCGATTCCACCTCCGCCTCAAGAAGAATGTTGTCGCCTTGGCAAATAGTGGTTGGCGCCGTTTTTATTAAGCCTTTGTTCCGACGTTCTACTTTTATCGGCACTATATCAGAGTATGACCATTGGCAACGATTGTCAACCCTCTCTTTGATTCGGTAATAGATATACGGACAGGAATCTGTGATGACTAAATTTTGATCGAAATTGATTCCGTCCATTGATCTTTCCCATACGAGATTACCCTTCATCGTTGATGGAATATTGGATTTCGGGTTAAAACGTGGACCATCTCCTTCGCAAACGACGGGAGTGGCGGCTTCCAATGTTACTTTCACGTCGAATGTCACATCAAGTTCATACTCGGGGGAGGAAACGGATGGACAAATACTATCGTTGACCACCAATTGGTATTTCGCCTTCTTGGTCGGTGTGTAAGTGAAGATGTTTGAACCTGCGAATACCTCCACACCATCTACGAACCAATGGCAAGAATCCGCACTTCCGGAAGAGATATTCGCATTGAAGGTGAATTCGTCGTTTATACAAAGTGTGGAAGGAATTTCCTCCATGGTGATTTGGATTGGTTCTTGAACTTTCACATTGATGGTACGTTCTTCTGAAATGCAGATGTCGTTCATCGCGGTAATTTGGAAGGTGTAATCATGGTCAATATCCGCCAATCCGTATGTGGCTGATGAGGATGGTATGCCATTCCAATCATACAAAGTTGCTTCGCCTTGGATGCATGGACATTTGAGGTCAAATGTGGCTCCTTTGCACACGACGGTGTCTTTGGACGGAGCCAACACTGGCGTTTGTATCACATTGAGTTGGAAAATGATGGAGTCGGAGAGGCATGTGCCGCTGTTAGCCAAGAAAAGATATTGAGTGGAGTCCCCTGGATTGGTGAATGAATAAGTTGTGGCATCTTCTCCGCTTATTTGTTTCCAGGATGTCTCATGTAACCCTTTGCTGAACCATTTCATCTCATCCACAGGTGCTGTATTCGTTTGTGTCACTTCCCACGAAAGGGGCTTCGTGTCGTCTGAACAGATGGTAAGAAGTGTGTTGTTGACGTTAAATTCAGGTTTTTCGCAGGTTATGCAACCGATGACTACTGTGTCGGTAAGTAGATAGGCGTCGTCGCATGAGACTAATAGTCCGTCGAGAAATGCGTCGACGACAGATTGGCTTGACGACAAGACGGCGCGGTAATATATCGTATCGCCCGTATTCCCTCCAGGAATGCTTTTGCCTTGTGCCGTTGTCTTTTCCCAAGTAACAAGGTCTTTTGAGGATTGCCATGCGAAATAATACCTCGAGCTGTATTGGTCGTCCCACTTCCCTGCAAAGAGGTAGACGCTATGCGGGGTGGTGCAGTCTATGCCTAACAGACTCTTCGTGTCCTCATCTCCATCGATGCCTATGTGGGCTTTCGGAAGTTCCACCTCCTCGTCTTGTAGGGAGGTCAATGTGTTGGAGTAGGAGAAGGCGACGCAATTTGATGAGGGAACTCCGTTTTGGGCGATGTTTTTCGCCTCGGTTTTCGCATCTGCCAAACTGCTGTTGGATCCTGTAATGACCAATCGGTAAATTATATCGGTTGGATTGCTAGCGACGTCGGTTATCATAGATAACTTTTTTTCTCCGCTTACTTCGTCCATGACCGTCCATGTTAATCCGTTGTCGGTGGACTTTTGCCAACTGAAATAGACATGTTGGAAGGATGGCTCCAATTCGGCTAAGATGTCGTTGGTTACTTGATAACGTATTTTGGAGGAGCAACTCAGACCGTCGAAATCTGTGATTTTATCTACTTCCACTTGCGGTTCGGGAATCGAATCGTTGTCAAGACGATAGAGCGTTAGGTCATCCATGGCGAAATCGTTGCCCAAACCATTGTTGCAATTGCTGATGACTTTCATCATTAAGGCATCTTCGTCGGCTGCCTCAAACTCTATGCTGTATTCGTACCATGTCTTGGTCGCATGTATGGATTCGGCATTGTCGTCATTTGCTTCCCAATGAGGAATAGCACCTGTTTTAACACTGCCTAAAATTATTTGATTATTAAGGTCGTTTGCGTTGGTGACTTCGAGAATAAGGTTCGGATTAGTCCCGGTCGATACAGATGCCGCATAGATGACAAACTTATATTTCCTGACTGTGTTTTCGGCGGTTCCTTCGCACTTCTTGAAATCGAGCGCTTGTTGGTATAATGTCAGACCTTTGCTGTCTGAGGCGATGTTGAGAAGGAACATGGCTCCGTTCGGATTGCCCGTGTGGTCTCGTCCTGATGTGAAGACGCATTTTCCGCTAGTGCATCCTCCCTTTTGGTTGAATGTCCACCATGGACTATTCACTAACCCATAATATCCATTATCAAAATATACGCATTGCCCCCAATAGTTGTCGCTGTAGTTTAGTATGCTTCTGATCTCCGTATTGGGAATGTCGGCGACGACCGAATCCTCCACAACTCCAAAATCTTGCTTCCAAACTAAATTCCATGAGTCGGCGAAAACGGTGATTGTTGATATATAATAGATAAATAAGATGATTTGTAAGAAACGTTTCATAAAACCCTATTTTTTTTAACAAAAATAATAATAATCAATTGATTGTAATAGAGTTTTTACATTTCTTTTTGCCATTTTTATTTTTTTATTCCACCTTATGTCATAACCTATTTTCTTGCGGATTTTATGCTAATTAGCGAGGGTGAAGATTGGTAAAATGTCTTATTTTCTTGCGAGATTCTTTCAAAATGTTTAATTTTGCCGTTGTTTTTAAAAATTATGTCTGGAATTTGTTAGGTATGAAAGCTTTTAGTCATATTAATCGCGGTTGGGAGGACGTGCAATTGATCTTCTTCATGTTCCCACAGAATGCCGGACTCCTTATGAGTGTTCGGAACCATTCGTTCGCTTGCCAACCTGTTTGCCATAACGCTACCTCTAAAAGTTTACAATTACCTTTCTTGTAAATAATCATAACCCATCCGCATCCTTACCTAAGGATTGCGGGTGGGTTTTCTTCTTCCTTTCCCTATGCAAAGAGTAGGGAAGGGCTCTGCCGTATTGTTCAATCAAAAAAAAATATTCATATAAATTAACTGTTATTATGTGTGGAATAGTAGGTTACATAGGAACACGCAATGCCTATCCGATCTTAATGGATGGCTTGCATCGTTTGGAATACCGCGGCTACGATAGTGCGGGTTGCGCTTTGATTAACGAGGATAAAAAGGGGAAACCGTTGCGTTTATCCATCTATAAGGCGAAGGGAAAGGTCGCTGATTTGGAGGCGGTGGCCGACAAGCAGGACGTGTCGGGTACGTTGGGTATCGCCCACACCCGTTGGGCGACGCACGGTGTACCTAGCGAGCAGAACGCCCATCCGCATGTCTCCCAGAGCGGAAACCTCACGTTGGTGCACAACGGTATCATCGAGAATTACGTGGCGCTCCGTTCGCAACTCGAAGCGAAGGATTTCACCTTTAAAAGTCAGACGGACACGGAGGTGCTCGTTCAACTGATTGAGTATACGATGAATGTCAGCGGTGAAGATCTAGCCACAAGCGTGCGCAACGCCTTATCCAAGGTAATCGGCGCCTATGCGATTTGTGTGATCGACCGCCGTCATCCGGAACAGTTGGTGGCGGCCCGCAAGAGCAGTCCGATGGTGGTGGGCGTCGTGCCGGATAATAGCGAGTTTTTCATTGCTAGCGACGCTAGTCCGATTGCGCAATACACGAAGCAAATGGTCTATCTCAACGACGAGGAGATGGTGGTTTGCGAGCGCGGCAAGGAGCTTCTTGTCTGCAAACTGAACGGTGAACAGACGGACATGGAGGTGAAAGAGGTGGATTTGGATCTCTCCATGCTGGACAAGGGTGGCTTCCCGCATTTTATGTTGAAGGAGATATTCGACCAACCTGCCGTTCTGCGCGATTGCATGTGCGGACGTGTCATCAACAATCCTTATAGCGAGGATGGACACCTCTCCGTGGTTCTCAGCGCCGTGACGGAGCACCGCCGTGAACTGTTGCGCGCCCGTAGGATTGTCATCGTCAGCTGCGGTACCTCTTGGCATGCTGGTCTGATTGGTAAGCAGCTGATAGAGCATTTCTGCCGTGTCCCCGTCGAGGTGGCATACGCTAGTGAGTTCCGTTATAGCGATACGGTCATAGAGCCTAATGATGTAGTG
>CALCUH010000005.1 GCA_937907165.1 uncultured Bacteroidales bacterium
TGGATCCTTTTCAAAAAAGCGAATCCGCAATATTGTGTTTACTGGTATTCTGGAATGTATAGTTGACGATAGTAATGTTTAGCGGACACCAATAATAAAAAACAAGTGATTTTAAATTAAAAATGAGCAAGTTATAACTTGATCAAACAATATTCATATCGTTGATTACTGGTTTTCCTCTTGGCTCTTTTCTTTATTCTCCGCCTTACCATCTTCCTCTTCGTCCTTTTTAAAGACGCCCTTGATGGATTTCCAATATGAATTCATCAATTCGGAGAAACTGTCGAAATCCTCATGGTAGACCACACCGACACCCTGCGTGTTGGCGGCCTGTTTGAAATAACTGTTATTGGAACGATTGAAAGCCTTCGTTCTGAAACGTCCGGATTTGGACATCTTATACTCTATGTCAAAATCGACAATACTATTCGAGATATTGGAAGCCTCATCCACATCGTCGCGATAACCGAAGTTACCATTCAGTAACAACCTATCGTTGAACAATTGAGTGGAGAGCGCCACGTCGAACTCACTCGAAGCGCTGGTACCGTCCAACGTCGTAGTGGTCGGCTTATAGTTCAGACCGATGTTGATATCGCGGCTCATCTTAGAAATCCAGTTGGAGAGCTGCGAAGAGAGCGTGGAGAAACCGACAGAAGAGAGTTCGGTAGTCGTCACACTCGAAAGCGTCGATCTGTCCATCGTATAGAAATGGCCCAAGGCAAGAAGCGAAGCCACGTTTCTATTGACCGCCTCCTCCGTATTGATCACACTCTTCAGCTTACCCCGCACATCCTCATCCGAGCTAGGCAAATCGATACCGAATTTGATGACAGGCTGATTGATGGTATTCGAGACATCCAGCAAGCAATGCACCGGCGTCGGCGTGGAGCGCAGATTAGGGTCGTCGATGATATCCGTCAACGAAGCGTTCAAAGCATATTGCGCATGGATGTCGATAAACGCATTGTAAGGATTACCCGTCCAACGCACCGTACTACCGCTATTAATGGCGAACTTCCTTGAAATAACGCTCTGGATCGTAAAGAGATAATCACCCTTATCGATTTCATAACTACCATACATCTTGAAATCATTCTCGCGGGAGTTATAAGTCAGACGCAAGTTACCCGAACCGAAAGCACGAATCAAATCACCCTGTTGCGCATCCATGATCAGCTGCACCTGAGCGACAGGCGTAGCGATGACACGAGCATCCACATAAATCTCCGTAGGCGAATTATTGGATTTCTCCCTGATCTTACGCAAGCGGTCACGTCTAAGCTTGCGTCTTTCAGCCATCGTCTTGTTCTCTTCAGACTCCACAAAAGAGATGAAATTACACTCTTTCGTCGAAGAAGAGCCCTCCACAGGGACCGTCAGCAACGTATTATCCTGCGTCGTCATATTCAAGACAATATTCACCCGCTGGGAATTACCCGAGATATTCGCCCCACCCTTGACATATGCCTTACCGAAGAAGGTCTCATTGTCCTCCTCCTGCGTGTTGAGACCCAAGAACTTATCACAATTAAGGTCAAACGCATATTTGAAATTACGGAACCCGTCATGCAGCAACAATCCAGACAAGATGGCATGGTTACCCTCCTCATCATAGACAGGCGTCTGGTTCAACCGTATCGTGTTAGGCGTCAGGTAGACCGTATCAGACAAGACATAAGACGTGTTCAAATAAGTGATATCGAAAGCCATGTTGCGCACATAAGGAGCGCCCTCCAGACCAATGTGACCGAACTTACCATACGCCTTCACGACACCACTCACCGTACCCGTATTGTTCGGCATCACATTCCGCAAATAATGGCGGAGGAACTTCAAATCCACATTTTTCAAATTGCCCTCAATATACAAAGAGTCGGCGCCCAAGTAGACACCGCCGAAGATATCGGAGCGATACAACTGCTCGTCGTACAAAGAGAGCAACTTGGATTTAAAGCCGATACAGTTCTGTTTTTCCAGCCAATAAGAGTTGACGGACAAGTCGCCAATCGTATAACCGTTGATCACAGCGTCATAGATATACAAATCCCCTTTGAAATGAGGCTTATCCAAAACATTATACAAGAAGACGTCACCATCGGAGACACCATCGAACGAGATGTCCTTGTTAGCGATGATATCACTGATATAATCCAATTTCATATCACTGAAATGGACATTGATACTATCCCCCGAAGCGGTTGAATTCACTCCGTTTATACGCAGGAACTGCGAACCATTGTTGAAATAGAAACTATCGACAGAGATTTTCTTCTTGTCCAGACAAACCTTACTATCGTGCAGCTTCCACTCCACATCATTCAAGATGATGGACGAAGGGAGAAGGTGGAAATCGGCGACAAGCCCCTCCCCCTTCAAGAAATCCTTGAAATGGGCATTCATAAAGACAGAGCCGCTGTAGGTCACATCCCCCGAATTACTGAAATTATACTTGAAATCGACGGAATCGTTATGCGTAAGCGTATTGATGGAAAAGAAATACGGATTGCGTCGACCGCTCACAGGCTGACAAGTGGTTCGCAACATCGCCTTCAGTTCATCCTTAGGGTTCTCGAGGAGAATCAGCATATCAGACAGAATCTTATTCTTAAACTGCATCTGATCAGACTCCAAGCGCAGACGGAAACGGTTGGTGGAATCATTAAGGAAACCCTTCAAACGAGTCTGCTCCAAGATGGAGAAAGGCAACTCGTAAGCATCGTTGATCGGCTCGGTATTATCCACCACAAAATCAAACGTGAAATCATTCTTCCGTTTCTTTTCAGGCTTCAAGAGTTCCTCCTTCACCAAAGAAGGCAGGTAATGATGCGCCAAGTTATGGAAACACTTCTTGAGGGTAGAAAACTGATATTGACCGACCACGCTACCATTGATATAGTCCGAATAGACCGTCAGCTTACGCTTGTTCTTTCCCTCCACGGTAGACGCGACGCTCAGATTATTGATATTCAACTGTCTGTCATCATTATCGAACACCACATTATCCAAAGAGAAAGAACCCTCTATGTTATCGATTGAATTACCGACGAAATTAGTCTCCACATCAAAAGAGATCCTCGCCTTATCATATTTCGTAATGAGATGCGTCTCGCTCAAGTTCAGTTTGTCCACATGGGAAGAGAAATGGTACAATGGCATATCATGCTTCTTGAAATCAGCCTTACCCGAGAAGTTCACCTCCGCGTTCTTATCGCTCATGACCATCTCGCCATCGAAACCGTCACCGTCGAAACGCCCATTCAAACGGATATTTTCGTAACAATAATTTTTAAAAGAGAAGGAATCCACCTTACCCTCGACGCCAAGGATGAAATTACGATCCGCAACCTTATTCAAATCAATGTTCAGACACATCGTCACATCCCCCACCTGCGATTTCTCGCCGAAGATACGGGCAAGATGGTAATCCTTGGAACTGATTTCACCCACCGCCTTGTAAGAATTCAACAACAAATCAGGAGACTGGAAATTAGCCCTCACATTCATATCACCCGCCACGGAAGAGACAACGCCCTGCGCGAGCAAATCATTCATCGTTCCCCTCAACACACCCTTATAGGCGACCGAGCCTAAAGAATCAAGCGACTTAGGCAAAAGCACCTCCCTATCGATAGCCACATAAAGGATATCCGTCAACTCGATAGGCGAAGAGGAGAGACGATCCACATTAGCGTCAATGTAAAATTTAGAAGGCTCCGGGAAGAGATTATTCAAGAAGAAATCGCCATAAAAACGAGTATTGTCGCCATACCCCAACCGAAGACCATTCAAACGGAAAGAGGAAGGACTACCGACAATGGCGCCGCTGAGACGCACATCCTCGAGTAAGACATCCAAGGCGGGATGGAAGGCGGAAAAATCCCCCGGACGAAGTCTGGAAGGAGCTATATTCACAATACCGTTCAGACGATTGATAGGATCTTCGAAAGCCTTAAAATTATCATGACGAAGCAAAATTTGGTCGAAACGCAGATGACTGCGGGGAGCCGCCAATACAAGATCCGTTACATAAATCCGCTCCTTATTCACATCCACCAACGCAGAGATAGTATCCACCACCAAGCCGGACTTCTCATGGAAAGAAATCTCATCAATCAGCACATGCAAAGAATCGCCCGAGAATGAACTCACATAAAGTCTACCACACAAATCACTCACCAACAAATCATTAGGGTCCAACCGTCCCACCAAATCCTTCTTGTTAGGATTTCTGAACGAAACCTCGCACTCATTGAAAGCTACAGACTCCATATCCATGGACCACTGCAGCGAAAGCGTGTCATCATCTTTAGACTTGAAAGCGTCGACGAAGAACTGGAAATTAGGCACATTATCGCTATCGACAGAAAGGTTAGCCTTCATGCCGGAAAATTGGATCGTACGGAAAGAGATGGTGGAAGAAAAGAGTTTCATCAGATTGATGGTCACCTTGGCGCGGTTCCATGAGAGGAGCGTATCATTCTTCAAATCCTTCACATAGACATCATGAAGCACGAAGCTATTCGGGAAAGACCATTCCACATGGTCCATACCGATTTCGCTGCCCACCTGTTTGGAAAGGCTTTCGGTCAAGACGCCTACTACCCGATGCTGGATTCTTTCATTTTGGAACGCCGCATAAAGCAAGAGAAGTGATAGGAAAACCACTCCCAAAACTGACAACAATATATACGTCAACTTTTTCATCCCAAAAAACCTTTGCAAAGATAGTATTTATGAATCATTTTCACGAATGGAGACGCATCGTATCGTGTTAAAAATACCTACTTTTAAAATAATTTATAATTATGTGATAAAATAATAGCGAAAAACGCATTGAAAAATTAAATTTCCTTTTTACAGAAAAAAAAGTTACTTTTGCGGATAATTTAAAATCGACATAAAAAATAAGAACAAAAATGGCTAAAATTCAAGGAGCTGTTGTAGTTAACAAAGACAGATGCAAGGGATGCCAACTTTGTGTGGTAGCTTGTCCGGCCAATGTATTGGCGATGTCTAAACAAGTTAACGCTAAAGGTTACAATTACGCCATCATGGCAAATGAAGAAGCGTGCGTAGGCTGCGCAAGTTGTGGTATCGTATGTCCAGACGGATGTATTTCAGTGTATAAAACGAAAATAGATTAAGATAAAGATGAGTGAAGAAGTAAAATTAATGAAAGGTAACGAGGCTATCGCCCACGCCGCAATCCGTTGCGGATGCGATGGTTACTTCGGTTACCCTATCACTCCTCAGTCCGAGGTTATGGAGACCCTTATGGAGGTTGAGCCATGGAAAGAGACAGGAATGGTAGTATTACAAGCGGAAAGTGAAGTTTCCTCCATCAACATGGTTTATGGTGGAGCCGCAACAGGTAAAAAAGTCATGACATCCTCTTCCAGCCCGGGTGTTTCCCTGATGCAAGAGGGTATCTCATACATGGCGGGTGCCGAGTTGCCTGCCTTAATCGTCAACGTAATGCGTGGCGGACCGGGTCTTGGAACCATTCAACCTAGCCAGTCAGATTACTTCCAGACCACCAAAGGCGGCGGACACGGAGACTATCGTTTGATCGCATTGGCTCCTGCTTCCGTTCAAGAGATGGCAGACTTCGTAGGTTTGGCTTTCGACTTGGCATTCAAATACAGAAACCCGGCTATCATCTTGGCTGATGGTGTCATCGGACAGATGATGGAGAAGGTCGTTCTTCCGGACTACCAACCAAGAAGGACCGACGAGGAGATCGAAAAGCAATGTCCTTGGGCCGCTACCGGAAGGAAGATGAGCCGCAAGAACAACATCATCACCTCATTGGAGTTGAAGCCAGAGGTTATGGAACAGAACAACCTCCGTTTCCAAGCTAAATACAAACAAATCGAGGAGAACGAAGTACGCTACGAAGAGATTCTTTGCGACGATGCGGAATACCTATTGGTTGCGTTCGGATGTTCAGCGCGTATCTGCCAAAAGGCTTGCGAGTTGGCTCGTGCGGAAGGCATCAAGTTAGGACTTCTCCGTCCTATCACATTGTGGCCTTTCCCGACCAAAGTTATCGCCAAGTATGCTGATAAGGTAAAAGCGATGTTGTCCGTAGAGTTGAACGCCGGTCAGATGGTTGAGGATGTACGCTTGGCTGTCAATGGTAAGGTTCCGGTTGAACACTACGGTCGTTTGGGCGGTATCGTATTCACTCCAGATGAGATCGTGAACGCAGTGAAGACTAAATTGATGTAATTCACTTAATCGAAAAAGAAAATGGCTTTAGAAGATATAATAAAACCTGAGAATCTGGTATATAAGAAACCGGATATCTTGAACGACAACCCGATGCACTATTGCCCAGGCTGTAGCCATGGTGTCGTTCACAAGCTGATCGCCGAAGTAATCGAAGAGATGGGCTTAGTAGAGGACACAATCGGTGTAACTCCTGTAGGTTGTGCGGTTTTCGCATACAACTACATCGACATCGACTGGGAAGAGGCTGCGCACGGTCGCGCACCAGCGTTGGCTACCGCTATCAAGCGTCTCCGTCCTAACAAATTGGTCTTCACCTACCAAGGTGACGGTGACCTCGCCGCTATCGGTACGGCAGAGACAATCCACGCTTGCAACCGTGGTGAAAACATCGCCATCATCTTCATCAACAACGGTATCTACGGTATGACCGGCGGTCAGATGGCTCCGACTACTATCGAAGGTATGAAGACCGCTACTTGTCCTTACGGCCGTGACGTGAAGTTGAATGGTTATCCGTTGAAGATCACCAACCAATTGAAGGATTTGGAAGGCATCCGTTTCGTAACCCGTCAGAGCGTACAAAACGCGGCTGCGGTGCGTAAGACGAAGAAGGCTATCAGAAAAGCGTTCGAAAATTGTATGGACGGTAAAGGCGGCGCTAACGTCGTTGAGGTCGTTTCCACTTGCTCGTCAGGTTGGAAGCTCACCCCTGAGAAAGCCAACAAATGGATGGAGGAGAACATGTTCCCTCAATATCCGCTCGGTGACCTTATTGACAAAGACGCTAACAAATAAAAATCAGACGAAATGAAAGAAGAAATCATCATAGCTGGATTCGGAGGACAGGGTGTCCTCTCTATGGGTAAGATTCTTGCTTACTCTGGTTTGATGCAAGGCAAAGAGGTTACTTGGATGCCTGCTTACGGTCCCGAACAACGTGGTGGTACAGCCAACTGTACGGTTATCTTGAGTGACGAGAAGATCAGTTCTCCTATTTTGAACTCATACGATACCGCCATCATCTTGAACCAACAATCATTGGACAAGTTCGAGAGTACAATCAAACCTGGTGGAACTCTGATCTACGATCCTTACGGAATCACAACAGCACCTACAAGAACAGACATCAACATTCATAAGATCAACGCAATGGATGCATGTATCGAAATGAATGCTGCAAAATCATTCAATATGATTCTTTTGGGTGGATTTTTAAAGATCAGACCTATTGTTGAATTGGAAAATGTGTTGAAAGGTTTGAAGAAAACCCTTCCAGAACGCCATCATCACCTTATTCCAATGAACGAAGCTGCATTGAAGAAGGGCATGGAGATTATTAAGTAATCTTATGTTATATAAAGGCATCGGCTTTGGTCGATGCCTTCTTTTTCACAAACAGAGATATTATAGCTATTTCATGAAAAAATATTTATCAACACTTTTTTTCTTCTTTGCATTTATCTGTTGCCAAACTAATAATAATTCTAAAACGACTACAACAGACACAATCCATATCA
>CALCUH010000006.1 GCA_937907165.1 uncultured Bacteroidales bacterium
TCCAGGCCTGATGCTGATCCTTATTCTGGCAGCACTCTATACCTTTTCAGCAGAGCGCCTTTACAAGATTGGCGCATCTATTGAACATGTCGCAATAGCACCATTCCGCCAACACTGTGGCCGGCAATTCTGGTGCCGACGTCAAACTTGCGCAGCCCATAAACAAACGTTCGAAGCAATATGCGCTCGGAATTTCCGTGGACTCTCCCTTGCCATCGACAAGACTCATCACACTACCGCTTGCGGCAATGGAACCTGTCATAACAAACTGGGTCCAACGATCTGTTTCCGAAAAACCACTAGGATTGTCTCCCTTGATATAAATCTTGTCACCTTTTTTCAAAGAAACAGCCGTCCTGGCCTCCATTGCTTTCCAAGAAGATCCGCCATCAAGAGAATAGGAGACATCAGCACCCAAAACAGATAGCGTATCTTTATAAGCAACTGTCTGTACTGCCACCGAAGAATTGTCCGAATTAGCAGTAAAACATAGATACTTTTGCGCCTGCATAAATGAAGCAGCACAAAAAAATGTTACGAGTAGTAAAAATTTATTCATATGATTTCCTTTTTTTACATTACACATTAGAATCGACGACACAACCATTTCATTCGCATCGTTGACATCAAATTTTCTCGTAACAAATTTATTGATTATTTTATGATTTCAAACAAATAACATTAAAAACGAATGCGTTTCACGCAAAAAACAATTAATTACTTGTCATAAACATTATTTTACGACCACCTTGCCTCCGTTCACCACGTAAACGCCAGCAGGGAACTCGCCGAGGTCAGTCTCGCCGATTTCGTAAGAAGCCCTCTCCACGATTCGACCGCCGAGATCGCGAATTTCCGCAACACCCTTTTGTGCCGCATCGACAAATAGATGACCGTCTCGAGTATAGATGTTATCCGCAGCCGTAATAAGGGTTTCCTCTCCCGACGGAGCGCTGCGCATGACCGTCCATCCCCTAGGAATATTGTCTACTCCCCGCTCATCCCTCAAATCCTCGCAACAAACGAAAGTGCCGTTCGGAGCGACACCGCTCACCCAAGCCCCTGTGTCATAATCCCCATCCAAATCATCCCATGAGGCAATGGCCACTTTGATGTATTCCAGATTTTCGCAATCTTTAAACATTTGGGAATAACACCCTTTCGACAAATGCAAGGAGGGCAATTCGGGCGCCTCTTTAAGGCTGACACAACCTTCGAACATGCCCGCATAACAGCCACTCTCCAACTGAGTGGCAGGCAAAGCGGGCGCTGCCGTCAGACTCACACAACCCTCAAACATATGGTCATAACACCCGTATACTAGGTTCATCGCAGGCAAAGCGGGCGCACTTTTAAGACCCTCGCAATGGGCGAACATGGATTTATAGCAGAAAGAATTCAATTTCGCGAGAGACAAATCGGGTGCCTCCGTCAAATTCAAACAGTTCGAGAACATCTCCGCACAGGAATAGACCGCCATCTTCGTGGCATGGATTTTCGGAGCTTCGGTCAGGCTTACGCATTTGGGAAACATGCCGTAATAACAAGTCGGCGCCAAAACTTCCGCAATTAACTCGGGTGCGGCGGTGAGTTTCTCACAATTGGCAAACATGTAACAGTAACAATTCTCCACCAAGTCCGTAGCGGGCAAGGCAGGCGCTGCCATCAAACTTGAACATTCCTCAAACATCTCATTATAACAAGAGGGAGCCAAGACTGTCGCAGGTAACTCATCTAGGACTTTATTTAACTTACTACAATACGAAAACATGCCGGAATAACAATTCGCCGCCAATTCCATAGCGGGCAAAAGAGGTATTTCCGTCAACTCCGTACAATCCTCAAACATGGATTTATAACAACTTTCCGCCAAGACAGTGGCAGGCAAAGCGGGCGCTGCCGCCAATCCTGAGCATCGCGAAAACATCGATTCATAACAACTCTCCGCCAAGGAGGTGGCAGACAATTCGGGCGCTGCCGTCATACCTGAACATCCAGAAAACATCGATTTATAACAACCCTTAGCCAAGGAGTTGGCAGGCAATTTAGGCGCTCCCGACACACCTGAACATTCCGAAAACATCGATTCATAACAACCCTCCGCCAAAGTGGTGTCGGGCAGTTCGGGCGCTACCGTCAGACTTGAACATTCTGAAAACATCGATTTATAACAACCTTCCGCCAAAGTGGTGGCAGGCAAGGCGGGCGCTTCTGTCAGACTTGAACATCCCGAAAACATCGATTCATAACAACCATTAGCCAAAGTGGTGGCGGGCAAGACGGGCGCTGTTGTCAGACTTGAACATCCCGAAAACATCGATTTATAACAACTCTCCGCCAAGACGGTGGCAGGCAGTTCAGGCGCTGTCGTCAGACTTGAACATCCTTTGAAGAGGTGGATGAAACAACTCTCCCAAGGAATCGTATCGGTTTCTCCTTTCCCGTCCAAAAGGCTCATCACACTTCCACTAGCGGAAATGGAACCTGTCATCACAAAATAATAGTAACAATTTTTATAAGAAAAACCTCTCGGATTACTTCCTTTAAAAAGAATCTTATCTCCTTTATTGGGGAGGGGAATAATTTCTCTGGTGAGACCCTCTAACATATATTGTTTCCACGTCTCTCCTCCATCTGTGGAGTATTGGGCATTCACTAAACTCATCGTGTCGACGATCGGCAATAAACTGGTTACATCCGAATATAATTTATACGAATATATAGCTATCGATGAACTATCCTCGTTGGCTGTGAAACATAGATAGTTTCCCGCCTGCGTAAAGGATGACACGCAAAGGATTGTCAAAAGAAATAATATTTTTTTCATAAACATAATAATGGCTTTAATTACACATAACCGTTTTTATTATCAATAGATTATCTAAATAAAACAGTTTCTGACCCGCTAAAATGGTTGTTCCGAATAACAAAAATATAGTTTCCCGATTATATTACAAAATAACGATTAGTTTTATGTAATCTACCCGTCCACATCCCGCATAATGCGGAATAACCTTATTCCTTTCCTGTTATCGTGGGTGTGCCGGGGGATACCCGGCTGGGATTAATAAAGGCTCCCAACGCCTGAAAAATATTCTCTGAATTTACAAAGCTCCGAAAAAGGGGAGACCACTTATCGCAAGCAGTCTCCTCTAAGACATACTTTGTAAGTTTACATTCAGTGTTAATGTGTAACTGTTTGTAAGATATAACAAATTATCGAGACATGCAAATTTTCCGAGGGTTATTTTCGGAAAATTTGTCATTCCCCAACCATAATCCGCACGCTGCTTGTGTTCGACGAGAACTCAGGCGCGTAGAGACATTGCACGGAGGTGATACCGTTGCAGTAATCGCCGGCGTGGGTGACCCACAACGGATATTCGAAGACGTAGGTGCCCTTCGCCAGATGGTCGAAGAAGTAATACATCGCCGCATCCTTCGGAGATTGATAGTAGCCTGTGCCTTCCCTGAAACAATAGCCGGAGAACTGCTGGATTGGCTCCAAACAGCCCGCGCGTTGGTCCTTCAAAGAGACGTAATCCATGTCGCGGTCGGTGCGGAGCGTCAGACGGACCACCAGTTTGTCGCCCACCTTCAGCGTGCTCTTTTCGTTGATCGTCTTCAACACCGGCTTGCCCGCTTCACGCACCTCCTTCATCACCATCTTCTCCACATGCAAGCCCGTCTTGTTCTTCCAGACCTTATCGATATCCTCCTCAAACTGCCAATAGAGCGCTCCCCAAGAGATATTACCGCCTTGCGCGCTGCTCAACTCCACATGTCCCATGGAAGGCTTCACACGGTCGGACTCCACGATATGCGTGAAGTAGCCCGTACCCGCTTCCGTAGTCTCCGGACGAACCTCCTCGCCTCCCATTTTGACGCTCACCTGATTATCGTTAGAGAGCCAGTCTGAACCGCTCAACAGCAACACATTCAACGCATCCACATTAGCGATGGTGTTGCCCCAGTTCTGCGTGCGCTTCTGATTGAGCAACCACAAACGCAACTCGTCCTGCTCCGCCTGTTTAGGATCCACCACTTCAAGCGCCTCCATGATGCGGGTGTGGGTAGAGATGGCCGCGTTATGCCAGAAGTAACCGTTCTCGTTCTTCTGCCAGAACATACCCATTTCGTCGGTCGTGGTGGAGAACTCACGGAGAGACTCCACGATACTCTTCGCCAACGCCTTGTCGCCGCCCCGCTGCGCCACGATGGCGGCAAGCGCCTTCATGTAAAGCGAGTAGCCCTTCCATTGCTCCTTAATAAGACCATAATAGAAATCATGCGCCTCCTTCGCATCGCTGACGAGGCTCACCTCAGGGAAGAGGCTCCTCACTTGGAAATAGTAGAGCAAAGAGGCGTCCACGTAAGCCACCTTCTTGTAATCCTTCGGATGATATCTACGCAAATCGTCATACTCCCGCTTCACATCCCTATCCAAGAACGATAAGGAAGCGCGGTACTGCGCCTTGTCCAACAAAGCGTTATCGGCGATACCCGCCTTGCGCAACCTGCCTAAGTTGTCCAATACGAAGAGGGTGATATGACGGCTCGGGTAGAAACCATGGAACCAAGTATAACCGCCTTCGGAGAGACGGAAATCAGACATCTTATCGAACCAAAGACGGCTCTTCTCCTTCAGGTCGTTCACGTCGAAGAGCGTGGAGAGACGCTGTTTCATCTCCGTCTCGTTCTTCGCATCCATCACCCAAGGCGACTCGTTCAGCAAGACATTCTTCACATCCTGGTTCTTTTCCAAGTTGGATAGCAAAGTCTCCTTATCCTTTCCTTGTTGCTTCCAAAGTTCTATTATATTGAAAATCTTAGGATTAGATTTTGCGATATGTTCCGACATCAATGCGGAGAAATGCGCCGCCGAGTAACTGATAGCGTTCTCATGCTCCACCACCGCGGTGGAAGGCAACGCCTGCACAGCATACCAGATCGGGTTGGTGGCGAACTCCAGTTTCAGGAAGCGGGTGGAGAGGGTATTGGATTTATTCTCCACCAATTTATCAAACGTATACTCCTTCGTCTGTCCGCCGCGCACATAGAGCGGCAAAGACTGGGTCACCACCATCCTATCGGAAAGGATAGGCAGCAAGCTCTGCTCCGCATCGGAGAAATCCTTCGCCACCGCCGTCACACGCACCAAGACCGCATCCAAGCCACGCGGCACATCCAGCGACCAAGAAACAGCCACATCCTTACCAGCCTCAACCTCAAATTTAGCGTTCTCTTCCAAGAGCACCCGCTCGCTGAGCGGATCGAGCAACTGCACCTTAGCCTTACCCGACTGACCCTTTTCAGAAAGGTTGATCACCTTAGCGGAGAGCACGCAACGGTCGCCGCGGCGCATGAAGCGAGGCAAATTAGGCGAAACCATAAAATCCTTCTGCGTCACCACACTCTGCGCGAGGGAACCGTGGAATAGATTCTTCGTATGCGCCAACGCCATGAAATTCCAACGGGTGAGACTTTCCGGCATCTCGAAAGAGAGTTGCACGTTACCGTCCTTGTCGGCATAGAGTTGCGGGTAGAAAAATGCAGTCTCCGCAAAGTTGGAGCGCACCTTCACCTCCTCCGCATCGGCAGAAGGAGACTCCGCGCCATTCTCTTCGGGTTCGGGTGACATCGGAGCAGCTTGCTTCGCGACGATAGCGCTTTCGTCCATATCCGCCACAGCAGACTCTTCCACCGCAATCGCATCGTCCATTACCATCAACAACGGGTCAGCACCAGGTTGACCCATTTTAGCGAAACCATTAGAGGCGGCATACCTCATTCTTCCTCCATATTTTCTGCCATTCACATCAATGAACCTATCAAAGAACCAAGAAGCGTTGAAATGGTAACTCTCGGCACCATAATAATTGAAAGAACCCTTCGTCCAAGAACATTTGTTCCATGACTTAAAGCCCACATTGCGGAAATAACTTGAGATGGAATGCCAATCATGAGAACTGATCAAATCCAAGGAGGCGTCGTACATGGCGGCCAAGACCTCCACCTCCATCTCCTTCGGAACGGTAATGGTCCACGTCTCCTTAGAGCCCGGCAACATCTTATCCCTAAAGACGGCAAGCTGCATCGGAACACTTCTAGATTCCTCTTTTTTACGGATTCGCATCTCCTCGCTATAAAGCCGTCCATCATACACCATGAAAAAACGAACCATCTTCACCTCCCCGTTATTCTGCTCCAAAGAGAAGGTTAAATCCATGATTTCATCATTGAGTTGAATCCAACGTCTCTCCGAGCCGCCACGTTCGTCATCCTCAATCACCAAAAGGTTAGCGCCCTTTAAGGAAGAGCCCACACGGACCCTATATTTTTCGCCATATGGCAATGAGACACTCGCTATATTCTCCTTCCAGAAGATAGTCTCAACAGGCGGACGTTTTTCATCCTCACGATAAAGAACCGTTTCGTAAGAGGCGGTCACCTCACGACCCTTTTCGTCCTTCGCCTTCAGTTCGAACTTATAGGCGCCCGACGTCCACGTCTTCGTATCATCCTTAATCACAAAAACACCCTCCTTGTCGGAGACCACGCTTCCCTGCGCCACGACGACATCCTCCCGCTTCACCTCGTAGGAGACCTCCACGACCTGACCCTCACCATTCAAGTTCGCCACAACGAACTTAGCGGAAGAGAGATCCTTCATCAAGGTACGGTCCTTCAGCGAAGAGGTGAAATAGAGGGAACGGTCGCCCACCGAGAGCGTGATTCTCTGGTCATGTGTCTCGCCATTAGCATCCGTCACCTTCACATAAATTTCATAAGAATAATAAGAGAGATTCCTATCAGATTCCGGCTTGAGCGCCAAGAAAGGCACCTCGAAGTCGCCCATATCGTCCACCGAAGTTTCGCCCTCAACCAGACTCGCCTCCACCTCTCCGTAGTACCACCACCAGTAACAAGGTTTCCTCGTCACATGATACTCCACCTTCGCTTGCGTCAACGGAGTGCCCAAGAGGTAGCCCGCATGACCCTTCACCACAATGTTGTCGCCAAAGGAAAAAGACTCCTTCGGACGGGTCAAAGAGACCTCGAAGGTAGGACGTTTGTACTCCTCAACAGAAAAATATTGCTGTCTACCATCCACTTCGATATGATAATTGCCAGATAATCCATTAGCAGGAAGCGTGAATGAAGAAGCCGCAGAACCGAACTCATTGCTCTTCACACGCTGTTCCGCCACGACCTGATAGTTAGCGTCACGCAAAATCACATTTGCCTCATGGTCGGGACGCACCCGCAAGTCATCCTTCCCCAAATGGTAGAAAATCACCTTGTAGTAAACCGTCTGGGAAGGACGATAGATCGAACGGTCCGTCATGATACTGCAATAATCGCCCGCATTATCAGAAAGACGCACACCCTTCTTTCGCTCTTGGTAATAGCCATAATAGTAAGTAAACGGACTCAAATAGCGATCCTTCCCCTCCTCAAAGTAGAGCTTTTGCTCCCTTTGCGATTTTCCGCACTCGCCATCGAGACGGGCGAATCCCTGCTCATCCGTCTCGCCCTTCCAAGCTTGCCACTCGCCCTTACCAGCGATTGAGACACCCTTCTTAGGTGCGCCGCTCTTGCCATCCACCACCACAAACGATTGCGCGATTTCGTCATCAGAAGTATGCAAATAGAAAAGGTCGGAAACGGCGAAATCCATCTGTCGCATCTCTTTCCCCTTTCCATACGTTATGCGATAGTAACCATACGGCAAAGGCGGGATCTCCACGACCGTATCACGTTTGACGCAATAATTCGTCTTCTCCAAATCCACCGAGATATCCTTCACCTTCGTCATCTTAGGCTTCCAATCGTAACGATGCTCAGCAATCATCTGAGGAGTCTCGTCGATTCGGGAAAGCGTCAGATCCAAATGGGTGATATTCGCATAATTAATACCTAAACGTATCGGGTCGTTCGAGTGCGGCTTGTCGTTCACAATCCTAACATCGAACGAAACCAGATTGATTCTTTCCACCATAGCCTTCAGGCACCACACCCGATCGTGTTTCGGGAACGCGTCGATACCCGCCTGGCAGATATCGATGATGCGTTGAGGCAAGGCAGAATGCATTCCCCAGTTGACGGAACCCATGTTCTCCAGCTCTTGGCAGAGATCGATGCGTATCAGGATGGAAGAACGTTCCGCCTTCATCTCCTCCAAGAAAGCCTCCAGCTCGGAGATATAAGTGTCGCGATTCCACTTTCCCTCGTACCTATCCTCCATGATTTGGAGCTTAATCTTCACGAAAGCGTCACGCTCCTCGTCCTTCTCATGGAAAGCCAGCCACTCCTTGTAGAAGTCATCCCGCTCCTCTTGGGAGA
>CALCUH010000007.1 GCA_937907165.1 uncultured Bacteroidales bacterium
AATATTCGATCATAACGAGAGGTGAATTCTCAGTCACAGGCTGGATGCCATAGTTCTCGCTATTGTAGATTGCCTTAAGTTTGTCGACCCATGAAGAAGCATTGATGCTCATGTTGAGGAAGCCCTTGATCACATTATACTTAGCGATGGATTTGTCAATTTTCAGAAGTTCGTCGCCTATTTCAGCGGCAGTCTCCTCAGGCTTTTTCTTCGACATTTTAACGAAGGGAAAAACAACAAGCGTCAAATCCCCTTCAAACTCCTTACGCGTAGCCTGCATTTGAATTAATTTTTCATCGACAGACTGTCCATAAAGCGATTCCACCGCTTTTTTCACAGATTGGACCAAATTTGTATCTAGACTCATCTCAAAAATTATTTTTTACGAATCAACGTTCGCTAATTATTATCAATACCAGAAAGGACGGAGAAATGTCATGTGTTTTCAATGCTCTATCCCGTCCACTAAATCGGCCGCAAAATTAAGAAAAAAAACTCCGATTTCCGACAGAGCAAAACAAAAAAGAAAGGCGACCCCAAAGGACCGCCTTCTAAACTGTTTGGCTAAAAAATTAGTTAAGAGCCTTGTTAAGTTCTGCACCAGCTTTGAACTTAGCAACTTTCTTAGCAGCGATTTTAATCTTCTTTCCAGTTGCAGGGTTTACACCTTCACGAGCAGGATTCTCTTTAACTGAGAATGAACCGAAACCGATGAGAGCAACTTTGTCATTGTTTTTCAATGCATCAGTAATTACCTCTGAATAAGCGTCAACAGCCTTTTTGCTGTCAGCAATTGTCAAACCGCTCTTTTCTGCGATAGCCTTAATGAATTCTGACTTGTTCATAACAATAAATGAAATTAATAATATAATAAATTCTGATAATAATATCACATCAAAAAAAACACCATCACATCATCAATAAATCGTTGGTTTTCCCCGCATAACGATGTAAACGCAACAAAGATAGTATTCAACATCAATTTTGCAAAAAAAAACAATAGGAAAATGTTGAAAAAACAAAAAAAAAGACAAATTTATGTTCACCAACATATTATGCGGGGATTTTGTTTAAATTTGCGCCCAAAGAAAGATAGAAAATGAAACTAGGAACAAGCGAAGCAAGCAACTCGATCGTCATCCACTTAATAATAATAAACGTGTTATTATGGGGAGCGACCTTATTATTACCTAAAATTGACATTGATCTTGTCAGTCATTATGGACTCCACTATTGGAAAGGATCGGACTTCAGCCCGATTCAGTTTCTCACCTATATGTTTCTACATGATCCGACATCCTTTGCCCATGTTTTCTTCAACATGTTCAGTCTCTTCATGTTCGGACCTGTTTTGGAGCAGGTGTTAGGGCAGAAAAGGTTTGTCATTTATTATATATTCACAGGTATCGGAGCGGGACTCGTTCAAGAATTGGCATGGGCATTTGACTTGAGAGGATTCACGAATGAGATCTCACAATTAATGGAAAGCGGTATTCCGGGAGGTCTGGATGTAGGTGACGGCGTAATTCTCCACACCATCGGAGAGTTGAACAATTTCGCAGACAAGGTCTATAACCTTCACATCACCATCGGAGCGTCTGGAGCCATATTCGCCCTTTTGTTGGCATTCGGAATGATTTTCCCGAATCAGCCCATTTTCATCATGTTTATTCCTATACCTATTAAGGCAAAATACATGGTGGTGGGATACGCACTCATCGAATTGTTCGCCGGCGTGAAGGACTTCTCCTTTGACAACGTCGCGCATTTCGCCCATTTAGGAGGAATGCTATTCGGCATTCTGATACTCTCCTATTGGAGATGGCAAAACAAAAAGAAATTACGTTAAGCGGGAAACGATGTCGGGCAACATAAAACAAGAGATAGCGGAATCGTTCAAGAACGGGACGACACTCACGAAATTGATTTACATCAACCTTGGCGTCTTTTTGGTCGTCAATCTCACGCTAGCCATTCTCGGATTGTTTGAAATCAATTCCAGTTGGTTCGATGCGCTGATGCTACCAGCAAGCGTCGGGACGCTCATCCGCACACCTTGGAGCATTCTCACCTATATGTTTCTCCATAAAAGTTTCATCCACATCATATTCAACATCCTCATGCTCTACTGGTTCGGCAATTTGTTTCTCCAATACTGCAGCCAGCACAATCTCGTGGGGCTCTACCTTATCGGAGGAATCGCTGGCGGAGCAGCATACATCGCGGCGTACAACATTTTTCCGAAATTCGACACTCAAATATATTCCTCCCACCTTCTAGGCGCATCCGCCGCTATCATGGCGATTACCGTCGCAACAGCCGTACTCGCCCCAGACAGGAAAGTCAAACTATTCTTCGTCAGCCAAATAAGTCTGAAATGGTTGGCCATCGCGACCGTTCTGATCAGTCTGCTGCAAGTAAGCGCCGAAAATGCCGGCGGAGAAATTTCTCACATCGGCGGAGCGGTGGCAGGATTCGTATTCGCGAAAAGGTTTCAATCGGGCAAAGACATCACCGCATGGATAAACAAAGCCATCAACGGATTAGTGAACCTCTTCAAAAGAATGAGCGGGAAACCTCACATGAAAGCCACACGCACTTCAACATGGGAAAGCGATGCGGAATACAACTTCAAGAAAAGACAAGCAAATGACGAGATTGACAGGATTCTCGACAAGATAAAGAGCAGTGGCTATGAATCATTGAACGAAGATGAAAAGAAAAGACTTTTTGACAAAGGTAAATAACCGTTTCGGTTCGATACGTTCCTTCATCGACGCCGGACTTGTCGCACTCAACGTGATAACAACCATCTGCACGTTTATGGGAGCGTTCTCCTATTACATTCATCCCGAGACATTCATCCTCCCCTCCTACATGGGATTGGCATTCCCATACTTACTGCTTGCAAACCTATTATTCCTCGTATTCTGGGGAATCAGGAAAAAGTTTTATTTTTTGATTCCACTCATCACCATGATTTTATGTTGCGGTGACGTAAGAAGAACATTTTCCATCGGACATAATAAGAAAGCGGAAGGCGACACCCTCTCCATCACCAGTTACAACTGTCAAATGTTTCAGTTCTACGCTCCCGTAGAAAAGAACGCGGTATTAGCTTATGTCGCCGACTGCGGTTCCGACATCGTATGCATCCAGGAATTCGGTTACAGTGACACCAGATGGCATCTTACTCAAGACGACATCAAAACAACACTCTCTCCAGTATACCCATATTGTCACCACAACGAGAACAATCTGACATGGAACGCCCAAAGCGGAGAAGCGATACTTTCTAAATATCCGATTGTCAGCAAAGGGATTATCGATTATGAATCAGAACTCAACGGAGCAATCTATGCGGACATTCTTTTCAAGGGAGATACCGTCAGAGTATTCTGTTGTCATCTGGAAAGCAACAAGCTCACTGACGAGGAAAAAGAGACACTGAAGAAAATGAAAAGGGCTAATGTTTCAAAAGAGGACGCCAACATGGTCATGAATTCGGTTTCCACCAAGATGAGCACCTCCTACAAAATAAGAGCTCAGCAAGCGGAAAAAGTAGGCAGTATGGTTAAAACGACGCACTACCCCATCATCCTTTGCGGAGACTTCAACGACGTACCGGTCTCTTACGCCTACCATCAAGTGAAAGCGGGGAAACTCACAGACTCTTTCGAAGAGTGCGGATTCGGGTACGGTTACACCTATAATATGAAAATGTTCCACTTCCGCATCGACCAAATCATGCATAGCGAAGATTGCCAAGCGGTTGATTTCAGGATTGGGAAAGAAAAATACTCAGACCACTACCCTATCTCATGCAAAATCGTGCTTTAACACTCTTCCTGTTCCTTCTCATCGTCATAAGTGCCAGAGGGGAAGAGGAGGCGACCATCACTTACGCATTGGACAGTGTCAATGTCTATGGTGGGAAACGATCAAACGAAAGCGATTTCTCTACGGCACAAGTCTATCGGGCAGACGAAAAAATCATTGAGCGGAACAATAGCACATCCATGGCGGAGTTTCTCGCAGGCAACACACCATTCACACTAAAGCAAAACGGGAACGGCATGATGACCACGCTCTCCCTAAGGGGGACTTCCGCCTCACACACGCAGACAGTCTGGAACGGGCTCTGTATCACACCACTCACAATGGGGCAAACAGACTACAGCACCCTTCCCGTATTCTTCTTCGACCAAATCGACATCCATCCAGGAGGGGAAAGCGCCGTATTCGGAGATGGAGCTATCGGAGGCGCAGTAACACTGCAGTCGAAACCTGTCGCTTGGATTACAGGACATACTCTTTCAATTCAAGAGGAGGTTGGCTCCTTCGGGAAAGCCTTCTCCGGCATTAGATTCAAAGCGGGCAACAAGAAAATCCAAAACGTCACAAAAGCATTCTTTAATCGTTGCGAGAATGATTTCTCCTTCAATTTCAGGGGAGAGAGACTCACCCAGAAGCATGCAAGTTACCGAAACTTCGGAGCACTCAACGAGACGAAAATACGTTTGGGTTCTAACGACCTCTTAGGAACCCATGTTTGGTTCACCCGTTACGACCGCGATATCCAACCCATGATGCAGAACAACGACGATCCCTCTAAATATGAAGAGATAAACGACCAAAGCATGAAAGTGGTCGCAGAGCACCACCACGTCGGACGATGGCTCAACACACACAACACAATGGCTTGGATGAACGACCGCGAATATTTCGGAGAGGACCTCATAGCGACACACGACCTCACGGTGATGTCGAACGCAAGGAGAAATTTCAAAAAAGCGAGCGCTGAAATCGGAGGAGACCTGCACTACATCAAGCCAGAAGTCTACGCCTACAAGGCTGGAACAGACGAATGGAGAGGCTCCGTCTTCCTTCTGTCGAGATTCTCGCCTTGCCAACCCATTACCCTATATGGTAACATAAGAAAATTTTTCGTGAACGACTTGGCGATTCCGCTCTCTCCCGCTTTCAGTTTTTCCGTAGGGACGGACAGACGGAAAAGATTACGTTGGACAATCGGAGGAAATGTGGCGAGAAACACGAAGATTCCAACCCTTAACGACCGTTACTGGGGAGATTACGCCAACAAAAAACTTTTACCCGAAACAGCCTTCAACTTAGAGACGAATAGCAAATGGGAACTGGATTGGGGAAAGCAATCCTCGGCATTCGACGTCACAATCTATAGGAACGATGTCGATGACTGGATTCTTTGGATGCCAAGAGGAAACGTGTGGAAACCAACCAACATTAAAAATGTGTTGGCGAGGGGGCTTGAAGCAAACCTCCGCCACCTTTTCAAAATATCGAGTACCAAACACGAAATCATGATGTCCTACAACCATAGTTTCACTGAAATCATAGAAGGGTTCCAAGAGATGAAACCCTTTGAAGGACACCAGATGCCATTGACGCCACAAAATTTATTTTCTTGTAATTGGCACATAACATACAAAGAGGCGACAGCCGCCATCAACGGCAACTACACGGGAGAGCGCACCTCCTCGGACATTTATGACAAAATGGAAGGTTATTTTCTTCTCGACCTCTCGCTCCGATATAAACTTAAATTCGGCAAACGAAACGTTTCCGAACGCCAACATAGTCTCTTATTCGGCTTTCAAGTCAAAAACCTATCCAACACAGATTACCAAAACCTTCCGTTCAGAGGAATGCCAGGCAGGAACTTCTCGGTCAGCGTCACTTGGGAGTTAAAGAACGAAAAAGATTAAGAGATTATGCAAGAGGCCATCATTGAAAAAAAATCGCTTTTTGTCTAAAAATATGGCAAATGAAAAACAAATGCATTAATATCGCGTGAGTTTAGAGATTATTCAATCGTTTGAGGAATCATTCGTGGGAAGCATTGACGAATATAGTTTTCAAAAATCATCCAAAGAAAAGCACAATGCAACAATGTTTCACAAAAGAAATTTTCGAATGAATATCATCCGACAGTATTATTATGTAGTCAATAAAATTATAATAAAATGAAAAGACATCTTGCTCTTTTGGCAGCCATCGGTTTCGTCCTCGTTTTATGGGCGCAGACTTCCATTGTCTTCCACTTCCCTGATTCTCAAGAATCTTTCTCGATTTCCAACATCGACACGATTCGTTTTTCAGGAGGGAACATCATCGTTGAAGGCAAAAAGAACAGCACTTTCGCCATTGTAAAAACTGATAGCGCTACATTTAATTTAGACGGTGACGCAAGTATGCAGGACACTGTCTTCGTCACATTCAAAGAGAACGACGTGACAATCAAAAATCCATACCCCGACATTACCTTCTCCACGGATGGGGCTAACGTGATCATGCAATCGCTCCAATGTCAGAAGGGCATCGTCTATTACCTTTCAGGATCTTCGGCAGACGGTTCTTTCCAATTCACGCCAGACAGAGGCTACACGCTGGTTCTCGACGACCTTTCATTAAAGAACGAGCGCTCCCCTATCATCATCAACAAAGGGTTAGACGACCAATCCTACACGGGTACCGTACATCTCCGCGGTTCCTCAACACTGTCGGATAGCGAGAACAACGATTTAAAAGCCGCACTCTACACCAAATCGAAACTGAAAATCAGCCAAGACAGCAGCGCGACAAAAGGTTCGCTCACCATCACGGGTAAAAAACAACACGCCATCAACTCGTCTAAAAGAATCGAACTTTATAGCGGAGAGTTGAACATCGACGGTGCGGCCGGCGACGGAATCAATGCGGATGGTTTGGAGGTTTACGGAGGTTCATTATCCATCCGTGACACAAAAAGCGACGGAGCGGATTGTAGCGAACTAATCCGCATCGAAGGCGGAGAAGTCTCCATAGAACTGAGTTCTATCGATTCGAAAGGTCTCAAATGCGATAGCGTAATCGAAATCGTAGGCGGAAACATCACCGCAAACGTTTCAGGCGCTGGTTCTAAAGCGGTGAAGAGCAAACAAAAGGTAACCGTCAGCGGAGGTTTACTCACGGCGAAACTTTCAGCTTCGGAACCTTACCAAGGAAAGGAAAACGATTTCGGCTACAACGCCGCCATCTCTTGCGACAATGATATCGAGATCAGCGGTAACGGCAAAGTCATCGTGACCGGTGACGGTATCGCGGCGAAAGGATTGAACGCAGACGGCAACGTGACCATCAGCGGAGGGGAATTCTCCACTGACCTCTCTGGTAACTACTACGATGAAAGCGTAAACCAAGACACAGTGTCTTGCACAGGCATCAAATGTGACGGAGACCTCTCCATCAGCGGTGGCAAATGCGTCATTAAAATGGGCGAAGACGCCAAGGTGGCGAAAGGAATCAAAGCGGACGGCGACATGCTCGTGTCGGGCGGTGAATTACAAATCAATGTGAAGGGCGGCTATTTCATGAGTCAATCCAACAACCAATCGTCTCAAGGCAACCAAGGAGGCGGCTGGCAAGGCGGAGGTTGGCCGGGCGGCGGAGGTTGGCCGGGCGGCGGAGGCTGGCCGGGCGGCGGAGGTGGCTCTACCGTGAACTACAGCTACAACACCGCGAAAGCAGTCAAGATAGGCAAAAGCTTCACCATGACGGGAGGAGACGCACAAATCTCCTGCGACTTAGGCAAAGGACTCTACTGCGACGGCAACGTCATCCTCGGCAAAGAGAACGGAGGCGACAACGATTACAAACTAGACATCAAGGCTGGTAGCTCGAAGAGCGAGACCTACACCATCGACAAAGGATCCATCGAAGGAACCCGCACGAAAGCACACGGAAAACCACGCGCAATTAAAGCGGAAGGCGACGTGATTATCAATAGCGGAACAGTGGTCATCTACGCTTACGACACAGGAATCTTGGCGCCTAACGTCACAGTCAATGGAGGAGACGTCAAAGTAGACGCTCCGAACGACCAAGGGTTATTCGGCACAAAGACCCTTAACATCATGGGTGGTAAAGTAGTAGTTCCATCTTCCTACGAGGCTCTTTCAGGCGCTGTCATCACCTTCGGCGAAAACAGTAACACTTACGTGGTTTCCGAAGACGACGCATGGAATGCCACAGACGGTAAAGAGAGTTCCAAAGATGTGCACATCTACGTGGAAGGCGGACTTCACTACGCCCAAGCTAAAGGCGACGGCCTCGATTCTAACGGAGACATGATCATCTCTGGCGGTATCATCGTGGTGGCGCAAACACACTCGCTCAACTCTCCGCTCGACACCGACACGGGTTGGAAACACAAAGGCGGTTTCGTATTCGCCGTGGGCGGTAACGGAATGTTCAACGAATCCATTCCTGTGGAATCGCAAGGACACATCTACAACAGCAGTTTCAACATGAACGCCGAGCAATACATTCTGGTAGCTAACAATTCAGGACAAGTATTAGCCGCACTGAAGATGCCTTACTCCGCCAAAGGTGCCGTCTGCGCTTACGACGCAAGCATCACCAACTACAAGTTCTACGTGGGGAACAACTTCAGCGGAGACATGGACTACTTCGACGGCAAATTCGGTCTCTATCTACCAGCACAAAACTTCAGCATCAACGGGTTCAACGCACTCGATGTGAAGACAGACACAGGTAACGGTAGCGCATTCGGCGGAGGCGGAGGCGGCTGGGGCTGGTAAAAAGAAAGCTTTGACATTATTAATACGATGGGAGGTGGGTCCGTGAAGGGCTCACCTCCTATTATTTTGCCGGCGTTTTGTTTGCGCAGCGATTAATCTTTCCGGAATATTTTTTTATAAATAAAGTATGGTAATAACAAACCTGTCATTTCACTGAAATATAATGTGCAATAACGTCTTGTAACCTCTCCGATTCCAATTGTGAAATTCAGCAATAATAAAGTATATACCGCACAAAAGGCAATCAAAAGAAGTTTCGTTTTTTCATTTTTGAAAATCTCAAATATGGACAATACCAAAGATAGCGCAGCAAAAATAATTTCATGCGTGCACACGAGCATTCCCCATGAAATTCCTACAGTTTTCAAGCCTTGTATGTACCAAAGCGTATCATATAATAGAACAAAAACAACGACATGAAAACCCCACAAAAGAATAAACGGCAAAATATTTTTTAATAATCCATTCATCATATTACCCAATGCATCTTTAATCAAATCAAGCATTATGGAATTGTCTTCACAAGACCTCGGACGAAATCACCGCACCATCCACTTTCAGGCTTGTACATGGCACAAAGATAGTGAAATCATTCGTTCAGACAGTTGCAGCGCACCCACAATTGTATATTATTGAAATTGTGTTAATTATGATGTGTCAAGCAACTTGAACAATATGAGAATTTGATACGGGCAAGATTCATAAAAGCGCTAAAATGGGTTAGGAGAACTGATAATAAAGCACTACTTTTGCACTGACCTCTAGTTTCCGTAACGCATTATACGCTTTAAGACCACATATAAGCTACGGGACCTCGATGTGCTTTATAAATTTATCCAACTGATAATCAATAATATATAACGACGATTTAAAAAATTGTCATGTGGTAAGACTTAGAAGGAAGTTTATAAATGAAAAGATGCAGAAATAAGAAAATGACAGTACTAATTATAGTTTTGATAATACTTGTTTCAGTTATAGTATGGTTTGCTATTCCGTATTCGCCGATTAAAAGTGAATTTAAATCCGATGTCGAAAATTTAAAAAACACAAATACGTTTGCTCCATGCAGAGTGTTTGATCAATCTGATTTTGAAAGGTTGCCCATGCCAATTCAAAAATATATTGAAGGATGTGGTTATATTGGAACACCACAAATGAGTCACATGCGTATTGAGTATAAGGATGTAGATTTTAAGCAAGGAAGAAACGGTCCATCTTTAACTATAGATTATACACAGTACAATTTTGTAGTTAAGCCTGCACGAGAGGCTTTGATTGAAAGCAGTATGTTTGGAATACCGTTTGAGGGATATGATTACTATTCCGATGGTATCGGCGGTATGAAAGGTGTAATTGCCAAGAGTATCACCTTGTTTGATCAGACCGGAACAGAGATGGATAAAGCTTGTCTTGCAACATTTTTGGCTGAGAGTTTGTTTGAACCTTCAGTTCTTTTACAGGACTATATTACATTTGAAGAAGTTGATCCATACCATGTTAGAGCAACCATTTCTTATGGTGGTCAAACAGCAAGTGGAGTATTTGCATTTAATGAAAAATACGAATACATCTCATTCACAACAAATGACAGAGCTGTATCAAATTCCGATGGGACGATGGAATATATGCCTTGGACAGCAGCATGCAGTGATTATCAGGTATCAGACAGCGGAATAAACTACCCTACAAAATTTTCAGCAATTTGGAATTATCCAGACGAGGATTTTATCTATTTTGATGGAGAAATCAGCAGTATTAGTTATGACAGATGACATACTAACGATTATGTCTTTCCTTCCGGGAGTAATCAAAGACTCGCAAGCCTCTTGAACCAATGCTTTATTTTCGGTATTCCCGTAGATACCTTTCGTGTGTTCAAGATATTTAATTACAATTGTTCATAAAAAAGGGAGGCGAATACGCTCCGCCTCCCTTAAATCCGTCAGATTGTAGGAAACTACCTCACAACCACCTTAACAACAACCTTATCACCCACTTTGACCAAATAGACGCCTGAGGCAGGCACCTCAAAGTCACAAGGACCATCGCAGGCATACAAGCACTGCGACAAAGCGTTATAAATCATGATAGGAAGACGATGGGCGTTTCCACAGATGATATGATTTTCAGAGACATACAAATCTGTGGCCTCGGACGCTTCCGAATCGACGCCCGTCAAGAGAGGCGAGCTCTTCGTCTCGAAATCTCCAGTGAACGTCTTCACCACCTCCTGATTCTCATCCAAAGCCTCCAACTCATAATGGTAAGGCATGCCCTCTTCCAAACCGGTCACCGTGAAGGAGAAACCTTGGCTAGGCACAAGTCTTGGCGCAGCGGAGGCAACCGCTTCACCAATCGCAAGTTTAGGAGCTGCCTTAGGAGATAAGGAAGGAGACATTGTGCAGTGGAAATCAATGCTAATCAAAGCGCCGACTTGGTCGAATCTCAAAGAGCAAACGAGACCTCCATCAGTCGTAATATTCAACGTATAAGTGAATGCGACACCAATCGAAGGCCATGAGATAACCACTTCCGTGTAATCCGGTGTGACCTCTATCTTGCTCGAATCTTCCGATTGAGAATCGATACAATCGATGCGATTAAAGCTACCCCAGCAATCATGAGCCACATAATCGTCATAACTTTCACATGGGACAAATAAAGTACCCGAATAATCAGAGAATGTGTTTTTCTCCGCTTCAGGAGGGAATACGGAAGAACAAGTCACCTCACGCAAATTCGGACAACCATCAAAAGCGTTAGGTTCGATAACATCCATATATTGAGGAATCACCACGGAAGTCACCTCCTTGTTTCCACGGAGCAGATCTTCCGCAATTTCAGTCACCTTATACCTCTTGCCGTCATTCGTCACGACATCAGGAATGATCAATTCTCCGGCTGCGTAATTCTCCGAATCAATACCATTTCGGAGAGGGCAAATGAGGCGCACGTTATGACCGGAGACTATTTGATAATACAAAGTCTGACCAGACTCACAAACAGCGGAGAAATCGTAATGAGGAGGCAATATGGTTAACACACCCGGCGTATATACGAACCGCACACGCATATCGTCGTTCAAATTGCGGAAATCATCGGAAGATACCGGCTGAACATATTCGCCCGGATCCGTCGCTCTGACCGAGTCGCCGACCATCAACATGAAATCGGAAGAGACATAAGCCACCTCCTCACAAGAGAAGGTAAAACCGGAAAGAGAATGCTCTTTACCATCATAATTGACAGTGTCAGAGTTACCCTTCACCCAAACCTCCACAATCTTATAATCGTTCAAGTCACGACCGTTCACGAAAATATGCGCCGCCTCGATATCGGTCAACGGATTAGCGTCCCACTGAGCGATGGAGCCCTCAAAGAACAAAGTATCCAATTGGATGGCGCCGCTCCATGCCACTTGACTAGGAAGCACAACCGTATTAACGGCAGGGAATACGTTCTTGATAACATCTCCATCCACCTCAGCCACAGCGTCAGGAATCACCAATTTGCCATTATTATCCGTCATACCATCAACCACCAAGACACGGTAGAGAAGATTAGTGACTGGATCGGTAAGCCATTGAGCCAACGGCGCATCGTAATAGAGCGTGTCGACAATCTGCAAGCCGGTCGGCTCGCCATACACCGAATCGCTGGAAGCCAAGCCACTATAAGAGAAATCAACGCCACGGGAGACATGAACAGAAGTGATTTTAGGCAACGTCGCGAAAGGACCCTCGATATCAGAGAGAGAAAGTGAATATCCATAATATTTATCATAATAAGGGAATAAAATGGATGGAGTGAAAGAATCCATATCATCTGGTATCGTCACACTCATCTCCTTGTCCATCACCTGAGAATCGATGATCAGCACATCCGCCTTATAATGGAAAACAGGGCTCTGAATCCATTCGGCAAACGAAGCGTCGTAGAACAACGTATCCACATGAGGGGCATGAAGCAAATCATAACCATGAGAAACATGTAACGAAGTGATTTTTGCCGGGAAATTATCAAACACATTGACGGTAACAGGAAAAGCGCTAAGCATTTCGCCCTCTTGTACTTGGTCCAAAGTAGACAAATCAGCAGGAAGAGTCACGCTCATAGAATCTTTCACCTCCTTGGAATCAATATATAAGACACTATATTCTAAATTCTTCACCCTATTCCACATCCAATCTTCCAACGGTGCGTCAAAAAACAACGTGTCTACATAGGAAAGACCACTATTGTTAAAGTCATACCCTCTAGAGACATGGAGGGAAGTGACAGGCACAGGATAATTCAACAATCCGTCGCAACTCACATAACTAACACCTAAACCGACACGAACAGAATGACAATTCTTAGCGACAGAATCCACATCCGCAGGGATCGACACATTACTCAAAGGTTCATTCATCTCTTTAGAATCGATATAAAGAACATCATACTGAAGGTTCTTCACCGGATCCGCAATCCATTGGGACAACGGTGCGTCATAGAAGATGGTATCCACCTTAAAGAAATCGAAGTCTCCGAAATCGGCGCCACTTTTCGTTCGGATAGAAGAAACGCTATCAGGGAAAGTACCATTCACCACAATGCCATCAAGCACCAAGACATCGTAGGAAAGGCCACTCACCGAATCGCTACGCCACCCCGACAACGATGCGTCATAATACAACGTATCCACATGGTGCAAACCCGCACATGTAAAATCGACACGATTGGAAATATGGATGGAAGTAATTTTTGCGGGGAAATTATATAATGGACCTAATATTGTATCATAATAACTTCCATTTAAATAACGATTATGTTCCTCCGCATAAGATTCTATAGAAGCATAATGGATGAATTCTCTCATTCCAATAGGAATCGTCACACTCATCTTCCCCCCTATCTCCACTGAATCGATAACGAGGACATCCGCGTCATAATTAAACATCGGATGTAACAGCCACTCCGCAAACGGCGCATCGAAGAACAACGTGTCAACACCTCTCGTTTCAACAAAATCATAGCCATGGAATACATGAACAGACAGATTCTTAGCATGCAACCTATTAAGTGAATTCTCCGAAGGGAACATCATGACGTTTTCGTCCGACTCTTTAGAATGATCCACAGCCCACAACTCGGAAGGTAGCGTCACACACATCGATTCGGCAACCTTTTTCGAATCGATATACAAGACATCATAATTGATATTCTTCACACAATCCGTCATCCATTCGTTCATGGAAGCGTCAAAGAATAACGTATCCACATGATCCAAGCCACTGCTCCAGAAATCCAAACCCTTCGAAACGTGGATGGATGTAATTTCAGCCGGGAAATTGTCAAACAAATGCTCGCAAGACATACAAACAACCCCCATCATCAAACGCGTTTCAACACAATCATACCCAACCCATTCCATACTTTCAGGAACAGTCAGACTTACTTGTCCCTTGACCTCCTTGGAATCGATGAACAACACGTCATAATCGACATGCTTCACCGGATCAAGAAACCAAACATCCATCGGCGCATCAAAGAACAAGGTATCCACCTCTATCCACTCGGAAGAGGTACGATCAGAGCCTTTATTCAAATGAATTGACGAATTTTCACCCGTCGCATAGGTCGACAATGAACAGAACAAAGCCACGAGCAACGGCACCAGACGTCCCCGCACATTCAAAAAACGTTTCATAAAAACAATAATAAATTACACATAATCACAACAAAGGGGGAACTTATACTAATAACAACACCAATAAAGCATACAACACGATCCTTCCCCATAGGACACTTTCATCCACAATTTCACAATTACACATTCGTAATAATGGTACGTCGCAAAAATAATCATTTATCCATAACAAGCGACTCGAAACAGCCGTTTGTTTTGATAAAAATTATTTTTTTTTATTCATCAAACAATATAATGGTCGATTTCATTAAGGAAATAATGGTTGTAAAGCAGATATTAACAACAGGAAATATAGCACAAAAAACTTTCCGGTTGATGAATCTCAACCGGAAAGAGATATGTCAATTATCATACGGCTTTTGGTAGAAATTGCCAGAGAGTAAATCCGTGTTGATGCAATTGGCGAATGCTTCCGGATCCACCTCACGTACAAAATGGAGAATCTTCATATACTCCTCGCGGGAGACGACAGAATAGACAAGGAAATTCTTCCGATGACCCGTCGCCCCCTCACTCTGAACAATCGTCGCATCATGGTTGCTATGCTGGTCGATAATCCGGCACACATCCTCCGGATGGGAGGTCACAATCAGCAACGTCTCCTTCTGGTAACGCTTGTGGAGAGAGTGCAGGACCTGCGTGGAAACATATTGGAAAATGATGGAATAGAGCGCCTTGTCCCAACCGAAAATCAAGCCGGCGGAAAGCAATATCACGATGTTGATGGCCAACGAGAGATTCCATGAATCCTTATTCTTCTTCTCCGACATGTAAATAGCGATGAAATCCGTACCTCCCGACGTGGCATCCACAGAGAGGCAAATGCAAATCGCGAAGCCATTGAAGATTCCACCGAAAATGCTGACCAAAAGGATATCGTCCGTAAGCGGATAGGTAGGCAGCAAATCGGTGAAGAGACCCGTCAAGACAATCATCAGGCAAGAATAAATCGTAAACTTATGTCCGATAAAACGGAAACCGATGTAGACCGGTATCGCATTCAACGCCACATTCACCACCGTAAAGGGAGGTGCGAAATCAAACAGCTTTTCACAAACACGAAGAATCAAGAGCGTCAAACCCGTCGCCCCGCCCGGATAAAGTCCACCCGCATTAACGAAGACATTGATGTTAGAGGCCATCAGCAAAGCAGCCAACGTCACAGCGCCGATACGCAACAAATCCTTTTTTCCCTCGAATATTTTTTGAGACATAAGATTCCGATGTTAATTTTCCATACAAAATTACAATATATTTTTATTAACCATTTAATATTCCCCATGGACATTAATTATTATGATTAATTTTGCCGTACAATTAATTATAAAAGACAATGAAAAACAGAATGTCATGGCGACTGATACTAAATTGTATCACAGCCTTCATCGTCGCAGCGAACATCTCCAGCTGTAAAGATGACGATGAAAACGCAGGGAATAACGAAGTTGACCAAGCTTGCGTCATCTTGAACCAAGGCAATTACAGCGAAGCGAACGGTAGCGTATCCATCTTGGACAAAGACGGGAAGGTCAGCAACCACCTCTACGACGACGCTAACGGCTATCCGCTCGCATCCACCATCGAATCGGGGCTCATCCACAACGGGAAGCTCATACTCATCTGCGGCAACGAGGATAAGATAGAGATTGTGGACGCGAATAATTTCAAGAGAATCTCCACCATCAAAGGAATCGTCACACCAAGATACGGCGCCGTATTAGACAATTACCTCTACGTCACCTCCGTGCCCGACTGGAGCCAACAAAGCGGATTGATCTATAAGATAGACTTGGCTTCCTCTGAAATCGACACATCCATAGCCATAGAGGGACAACCCGAAGGCATCATCAACCATGACGGCATGATCGTCGTGGCGGCCGGCTCGAGCGCGGCGACGGTTCAGATCGGACGGGACAACGGCTACTCGCACACGTTCTTCCTGAACTGCATTTTCAGCGGCAATGT
>CALCUH010000008.1 GCA_937907165.1 uncultured Bacteroidales bacterium
GCTATTTCTGAGCGCGAACCGCACGCACTGGGAACCCATTTAAGCGGTAGCTGTCGTAGTTACAGTCGGTGTACATCTCATTGAAGTACAAGTAGCGAGCGTCGTACTCGGGCAGCTCGTCGAGCGAAGACGACCAATAGTAGCCGTAGCCGCCCACATTGCCGACATCCGAACCGAGGCGGTAGCCAGCGGCAGGGAAAAAGACAGAGTTACCATTAGGTCCTGTGAATTCCTTCCCATAAACGCCGTTGATCTCAGTCCATCTGTATGTACACTTTTCAACAAGCTCTCTCTGTTCATCTCTGGTCGGCATACGCCACTCATCACCCCAGTTGGCTGTCGCCGCGTCATCCTCAGGAAGAAGCACGGATAGACTGTCGATAATGCCCGGACAGCCGAAATTATATTTTATCAAGGAATCCAAATCCAATGTTCCTGTTCCACTTGCTTTCGCATATTTGTAGGTGCTCCACTCGTACACCTCCTTAGGCTCTGTCTCGCCCCATGAGAAATAG
Source organism: uncultured Bacteroidales bacterium (assembly GCA_937907165.1). GTDB lineage: Bacteria > Bacteroidota > Bacteroidia > Bacteroidales > Paludibacteraceae > UBA1181. The sequence goes on from CALCUH010000008.1 coordinate 516, forward strand.
TCGCCGTATTCCTCGGGCTTTGTGGCTCCGATGTTGTAGGTCGCCCATAGCGTGCCGGAAGGAAGACCGAGGTCGACGTAGTCGCTTTTCTGAGCGCGAACCGCACGCACTGGGTACCCATAGTGGCGGTGGCCGTTGCCGACTAAGCCGGCGAGCTTCTCACCGAAGTCCAAGTAGCGAGCGATGCCTACGAGCTGCTCGTTGAGCGAAGACGACCAGTAGTAGCCGTAGTAGCCCACATAGCCGACATGTGAACCGTCGCGGTAGCCAGCGGCAGAGAAAAAGACAGAGTTACCATTAGGTCCTGTGAATTTTGCTCCGTACACTCCGTTGACCTCTTCCCAGCTGTATGTACACTTTTCAACAAGCTCTCTCTGTTCATCTTTGGTCGGCATACGCCACTCATCACCCCAGTTGGCTGTCGCTGCGTCATCCTCAGGAAGAAGGGTAGAATAGGAATCTATATCCGGATTATATTTTGTAAAAACTTTATCCTTTATCCATTTGTATGTTCCCCAATATGGCTCTGTCTCTCCCCATGCGAAGTAGTCGCCGTACCCTTCTGGCTTAGAGGCACCGATGTTGTAGGTCGCCCATAGCGTGCCGGAAGGAAGACCGAGGTCGACGTAGTCGGGTTTGGAATAAAGAGCATAAACAGACATATCCGAAGTGACAATTTCAATCGAAGAACTCCATCCAGCAAACACATAGTCTTCCCTTGTTGGTGCCTTTACTCCTTTTGCCGATGTATATTCTACCACATCTTGCGTTTCTATCAATATGCTGTCTGATGTGTAAAAGTTCACACTATACGTCTTTCTCTCGATTTTCTGAGCGCGAACCGCACGCACTGGGAACCCATAGAAGCGGCTGCGGTCGCAGTCCCAGTAGGCGTCCTTCTCATTGAAGTACAAGCTGCGAGCGTAGCCCTCGAACTCCTCGCTGAGCGAAGACGACAAATAGTAGCCGTCGAGGCCCTCATCGTAGACATCCGAACCGAGGCGGCCTCTAGCGGCAGGGAAAAAGACATGTGCGTCGGATGTGCTGTAGTCTTCTGACGGTGTCCGCAAGCTTCTCACAAACGCGCCTTTGTCTTCCGCACTCTTTGCCTTATATACTATGATTCCTCTCACTTCACTTCCATTGTAGCTGTCTGTCCATACCATATAGCACTCATCCAAAAGCTCGCTCTGCTCCTCCTTTGTAGGCATGCGCCAATCTGATCCCCAGTTGATTGTGGCTGCATCATCCGCAGGAAGAAGAGTTGATAAACTGTCTACTATGCCATTTTTTTCGTTCGTGTTGTATTTCGTGATGGAGTCTAAACTGCCTTTCTCATTTGTGGTCGCATATTTGTATGTGCTCCAGTCGTACACCTCCTTTGGCTCTGTCTCGCCCCATGCGAAATAGTCGCCGTATTCCTCGGGCTTTGTGGCTCCGATGTTGTATGTGGCCCATAGGGTGCCAGAAGGAAGACCGAGGTCGACGTATGCGTAGTCGGAAGTTGTTGTGTCGGCGGGGATGACAGGTGTGGTGTCCTGAGGAATAACGTTCTCCTCCACAAAATTCACTTCCGTCACATGATCCACATCATAGCGGACTGTATTGCCGTCGTCTGTCACCACCTGCATGAAGGTTGTGGCGTAGGATGCTATTCCTAGGGCAGCTACGCCTAATGTTGTTAGTATTGTTTTTTTCATATTATTTATGTTTTTTTTTGTGTTTCTTTTAGTTTAAAATTATACGTATTAACTCTTATAAAATATGTAGGTCTCCATCGACAAATCCATATCCTATTCCTTGTTTACTGAGCAGCATTTGTGAATACTTGCCATTTTGCAAATATTGTTCAATGCATGATTTTAGTATCTTTATTTGTTTTTGCCATGTCATGAGGTTAGACCATTTTAATGGATTTGATCTTGTTGTGAACACTTCATCACAAGGCCAATCATTGTCGGAAGTATCAAAAGATTTTGAACCGATCAATTCAACCGACCACTCCTCATTTCCGTCGTCATATATATTAAAACAAAATGCTTTAATATTGTCAGACATTTTTTCCGAAAGTACTTCGTTTAGCCATTTCTCAAAATGCTTATAGGACAGATCATGCTTTTTACCAATGTTTAACATATTCGTTTTTTATGCAAATTTATTAATTATTTGAAAATTAATGATTGTTTCAACGGATAAGTTTTCGCAATAGAAAATTCTTTTCCTATTCTAACGATTTTGTGTATATTCGCGCTGCAGATTATAGTATTAATAGAAAAACATAAATCATGAAAAAATTATTATTTCTCTTTTCGTGCTTGATAGGGTTATTCATCGGCATGGCTTCATGTGACCATGATTATGATGAATTATATGAGGACGAATATTATTATGATCATGACTATTATGATCATCATGAACATGGTCCCTATTATTTCCACGACGAGTATTATCATCACGATGTCGATAACATCTACAATTATATTCGCGGCGGTCGTTGGTATTACGTCTCTACTCATGGCGATTTGCACGGATACTATGACACTTACATCGTCTTCAACGACTGGGAGATCCTCCACTACGATAGAGACCATCATATGTACGACAGAGGCACGTATGAATACCATGACGGTTGCATCCACATCCATTACGACAATGGTGACGTGGTCGACTATTGGATTAACAAGGCTTTTGATAACGAGCTTATATTGCGCAGCAAGAGCGGTATCGAATATCGATATGTGAGAAGATAATATTTTGTGAAAAATAATAATAGCAGAAGCATTTGTCATAATATGGTGCTTCTGCTATTTTTTTTTTGACGATTGAATAATATTTGTTTATTCAAATTAATAGAAATCAGATGAATATTAGGTTAATGGTGCCGAGAACGGCTCCTAACAAGGCGCCTAACCAGACGATAGCCTTCAATTCCTTATCCAGTACCGCATAGGTCAGTTTTTCAGTCTCCACAACCTCCATTTCGTTGATGCGGTTCTCAACGATTTTTTGGATGTCTATTGATTCCAGCATCTTAGGTAATTGCTCTGCGATGATGGCTTTGTAGATGGATACGCTGGGAGTTTTGGCTCTCGCGATGATGTTTTCCCTTCCTTGGATCAATTCGCTCACGGGTCTTTGCATGTACGAATCGATTTCGCCGTTGATCATCTTCAAAACGATTTCTCCGGAATTCTCCCTAAGGATATTGTCCAAATGCTTAGACAACGCTTTTTCTATCGGTTCAGATAACTTGTTGACCAGTTTGTCGGTCTGGAGGAATCCCAGCAACCCTTTGCCCGTTTGTTCTATCGCATACTCCACCACTTTGTGGGAGATGCCCTTGCAGAGGTTCTCCTCCCGTATCTTCTCTCCTATCCTATCCGCAAATTCGTTGGTGAGTTTGTTGATCACCGTATTGACATCGTCTTCCGGCACATATTGGCTGATATAGACACGCAACGTGTCGTCCGTATGCTTCAGACTCTCCACGAAAGCGTCTATCCCCGACTCCACCTTAGCGATCATCTCCTCGGAGAGCAGATTCTTTTCGAGCGTCTCTTTGTCCATCAAGTGTTTGCTGACGGTCTCTCCTATCGATGTGGCGATGCGGCTTTTCTCTTTCGGAATGATTCCGGGCGTAAAGGGCACTCTATGTCCGAACAGGTATTTAGGCTTGTGCGGACGGAATAGCATGGTGATGGCTATTTCGTTTGTGAAATATCCGATAACGGCTCCCATGACGGGAGGTATGACATAATTGTACCACATAGTCTTCGCTTTTTATCTATACAAATATACCATTTAAAAAGCTTATTTCAGTATGGGTCAATCGCTAATTGTATTAAAAATAGTGAATGAGTCTATTCCGTAAATAAGTTTCTTTATAGAACTTGCGTGGAAAATGCGGTCACCATGTCATATATAGTTTCTAAGCGTAGACGATTTACGTAATAGCATTGACATACCCAACGCTAAAGAGAAGACTGTCAAGAAGATGAGCACGAATTTCAAAGGGAAATAGAACTCCCATGTGCTGGTATAAGTTTGCACATAATAGAGCAAAGGAACATGGAAGATATAGATGCCCATTATATTATCAGACAAAGTGGAAATCACTTTGGTCGTTTTGTTCAAGAAGGTGTTGTAAGCCCAGATAATTAGCAAACTGACATACATGCACATACAACAATCTTCAATCGTATATATCCTACTGCCTACATAATTGTACTGGTTGACATTCCTGAAAAGAGAAATGGCGATTACAAATAGGGTTGTTGCGATCATGAATATGATGTTTTTCTTGGATGCGCCTGTATTGAACCAATCGTAGCGTTTGGCGATAACTCCGAAGATGAATGTCAAGAGATAATTCGGTAGTTTGGCTGGCTCTATGTACAAGATGCCATAAATTATATAGTTGCCTAATTGGTATTTATATCTTATGATAGTGGCTGATACGCACAAGACCGCTAATACGATTGACAATACCAAAATCGTGAGCGGACGTTTCTTTTCGGAATCTATTTCCCATTTTGAGAAATGTCTGAATAAGGCATATAGAAGACAGAAAGCGAAAAGCATTAATAAAAACCAAACATGATTCATTTGTTTGGGAATCAACGTCCAACAATATGTATAGATAACTACTGCCGGGATAAGCAGACGTTTAATTTTCTTCGTCATAAAGATTTTAAAGCCTTGCTTGTCATAACTAGTGGGTACGAAATATCCCGCCAACATAAAGAAAGCGCACATGCTAACCGTTTCATTCAAGAATATTAATTCATTATATGGAATTGATTCATTGGATAATACAGGAAAGAAATACCATTTTGATAATATTCCCATGTATGGTAGCATTGCATGGCATAGAACAACAATGACGCAAATTGATAGTTTGAGATTGTCAAGCCCATAATTTCGTTGTTTAAGTGTGTTTTCCATTATGATTATATAAATTGAATAACTATATGCGAAATTATTCTTTTTTCACATATGGAATCTTTGGATTCTTTGTGTTGTTATTGTTAATTGATAAAAAAAGAGCGATGGATTTTCATCCACCGCTCTTTTTATCAGTTTTGATAATATAGAGATCTATGTCTTATCGGAATGTTACTGAATTGTATGTTTTGTTATACCATTCGGCGAATTTATTTATTCCCTCTTTTATATCAGTTGTTGGTTTATATGCAAAATCTCTTTCAAATGCGGATGTGTCAGCATATGTTTGGTATATATCGCCTTGTTGCATTGGCAGCATCACTTTTTTTGCCTCTTTCCCGAAAGCTTTTTCCATGATTTCAATGAAATCCAAAAGCTTCACAGGGTTGGAACAGCCGATATTGTATATTTTATGTCTTCTACCATCGTCTTGAGGTTTAGGTGTTTTCCCAATCATCGTGAATACGGCTTGAACCACATCGTCTACATAAGTGAAATCACGCCACATGTCGCCATGGTTAAACACTTTTATTTCCTTACCATTGGAGATTGCGTCCGCGAAAAGCATCGGAGCCATGTCTGGACGTCCCCATGGACCGTATACGGTAAAGAATCTTAATCCTGTCGCCGGCAAGTCATAAAGCTTGCTGTAGCAACTTGCCATCAGTTCGTCTGCTTTCTTTGTGGCGGCATATAGGCTGACGGGGGTATCCACCCTATCGTCTTCGGAGAAAGGAGTATTCGTGTTCCCTCCATAAACGCTGCTTGACGATGCGTATATCAAATGTTGGACGTTGTTATGACGGCAACATTCCAACAAGTTCGCAAAGCCGACCAAATTACTTTCTATGTATGCGAAAGGATTTTCTGTAGAATAACGCACACCGCCTTGCGCCGCTAGATTCACAACATAATTAAAATGGTTTTGCACGAAAAGTTTCGGCAAAGCTTGTTTGTCCTGCAAGTCCATGCGGACAAATTTATAGTTAGGCTTTGTCTCACTATTGATTTGAGTTCCGTAAGGCATCATAGCATCCACAATGCCCATCTCTGCTAATCTGGCACGTTTTAATGAAACGGAATAATATTCGTTCAAGTTATCTAGACCAACTACCTCATAGCCTTCTTCTACTAATCTTTTTGCAAAATGATACCCAATAAATCCGGCCGAACCTGTTACCAATATTTTCATATACACACAAAATTTTTAGTTTAGTACTCTTCTTTTCTGGTAGAAAAACCGAATACTTTTCATGTAGACGCACATATCGATTTCGGGATAATGAGTATATACCTTTCAATCTAAAAAATAATCAATCAATTATTTGACTGTGCTCATTAACACACTACACAAAGTATTTTCGTCTCCCAATTATATGGTGGAACTATATCTCGCATCCACACTTTTACAAATTTAGGTAATAATTTGGATTATGCAACAAATTTTTGATTTTTCACTTTGCCGTTTATGGCTTATGATTTTTCCATTTGTTCTATATAATATATAATTAAAATGAGTTACAGGATAGATTTTCCATATAAAGTATTATTTATTCAATATTTACCTGTTTTAACCATCCAATAGAACTTAATCAAATGTATTTGTCTTTTGATTCTAGATGGTTGGTTGATAAGCCTATAAAGCCATTCCAAATTATGGTTTTGCCACCAAAGCGGTGCTCTTTTGACATGACCTGTGTAAACATCGTATGAACCACCTAATCCTTGATATATGGCCGGATGTCTTTTCGCCATGTCCATCATTAACAACTCTTGCTTAGGTGATCCCATGGCAACGAAGACGACGTCCGGTTTCTTTTCCGCGATATCGTCTATCAACAATTGTCGTTCTTCATCACTTTTGATGTATCCGTTTCGGTATCCGATGATATTGATTCCCGGATATTCAGACGATAACTTCTTTATCGTTTCGTCAATAACCTCCTGTTTCCCACCTACCAAATAAAAACTTTTCGTTTTATAAGTATTGGCGATGATACGTAACCATAATACGCATCCCGGTAATTTAGCTACATCATAGAATCCCTTCTCATGAAGAGCCAATATTGCACCGGCACCGTCACAATAACCTATGTTTTGGTTAATTATGCTTCTTGTCTCATCTGTCGCATGTAAAATTTTTTCGGCATTAATAGCAACTAGTATGCCTTTGTTTTCATCTACATGGTCCAATAATTGTTCAAAAGTGGTAAATGGATAAATATTAACGCCATTGACCTCCACGCATGCTTCTTTTTGCATATATGATAAATATTAAATCTCTCTATCTAAAATATAATAACTTAACGCATTGAACATAAATGCGTTACTCCATCTCATGTAACTGATTTTAGAACTGACGCCTTCTTTCAACTGATAATAGAAATAGCCTTTTTTATCTTGCATATTCTGTATCGTCCAGTCTAACACTTTGTCTTCCATTTCGGTGAAATCCTTTGTTTTATGGAGCCGATGGAGTGTGATAAATAATTGACCTGGACAATGTATATCAATTGGATACATCCGATTGTTGTAATATTTAGGTGTACCCTCTTCCGTAAACATGTTTTTTATATAAAAATCAAAACCTTTTTCGATTGAAGACATTAATATTTCAGATTCTTCACTCTTTTCTGTCAAACAATTTTCATAATATGCGATCAATCCGTCAAGATTATATCCTGTATGAAAAGAGTCTATCCAATTTTGAACGGGTAACAGACCATAAACCCATGAGCCATCTTCTTGTTGACCTTTTATTGCTGCCCTGACGGAAGCTCCGGCTAGTCGCTTATACTCTTCATTACCGGTGTATTTATAACAGTAACTTAACAATTTGCTTCCCAATAATGATGCGTTGTATACTGTGTCATTACCTGACAGCGGACTATATGAAAAAAGGAAAGCTTCTTCATTGTCTTGCCTGAAATCAGCCTTGAATCGATGTAAATCATGAACGACAAACTCCGCTGATGATAAGGCAATATCCAAATATTTCTTCTCTCCCGTCAGTTCATATGCGTCGAATAGTGAAGTCGCGCAAAAATTGGTGGCTACTACTGTTGGCGTATAAGCAGGAAATAGGAATAATCTACGTGCTTGCCAGTCAAAATTATATCCCCAACATGCGCCATGATAATCACCTTTGGAACGCATTGAAATGAGCAATTCCGCTAGTTGATTAACCTTTTCAAGCAATGTCTCTCTTGATCCCAAGGAATCTTCCAAAGATGGATTCTTTTCAACTGCCTTTACAAGATTGCAGTATCCTTGGAGGAAGAGTCCAATTCCTTTGGCATTGTGTTGTTTGGGAACCAATGTTAGTTTTCTGAGATTGACGGGAGAACGTTTAAATCCCTGAATTACGGACAATCTGAGGATTGCCGAGTATTTGAGAGGTAAAATCGTGCGAAGTAATTTGGAATTGAGTCCGTCATATGGATCCCATCCCTTGAATTTTTCTGCCTCGCAATATGATTTTAAATCTTTAAAAGCTAATATGGAAAGACTCATATCATTTCTCTTTTTTTGATGAAATGTGCGGGATTTCCAGCCCATACCTCATAATCAGGGATGTCTTTGGTGACGACACTTCCTGCTCCTACTATGGCGCCTTCCCCGATTGTAACAGGTTTGACGACCAATGTGTTCATGCCCAAATACGCTTTCTTCTTAATCAAAACCTTTCCTCTATCGTATTTACCCGTTTGGGAGTTCATGAAATGTGTGACGATGCAAACACCAGTCGTCAATCGAACACCTTCTTCCAAAGTAATGTCTTCTGGAAAGTTAGTATCGAAAGTTACATGTTCTCCAACAAAGGTCTTCTTGGGACATAAAACATTTACACCGCCCCATTTACATACCGTTGATCTCCACCCTCGTGATTTCATCGGCAATTCTTGCAGATGAAGAAATATTAATTTCCTTATTCGGCTTAATTTCATATTTGATTAAATGTGTTTTTTTATCGTTTCTAACATTTCGTTCGCTACCTGTGATGCATAGAAACGATTTTTCGCATATTGGTAATTATAATTTGAAATCTCTTTCGTGTATTCTTTGTCCTCTATCATGCGGGATATGGCAGGAATGAAATCTTCCGCTTCATAACTATCTACCATGCTTCCCATATGTTCATCAAAAAAATCAACTAGTCCGCCAACTGGCCGTGTGACTATCGGCAATCCGAAAGCCATCGCTTCTAAAACTGAGGTTGGCATTCCTTCGTGATAAGATGTGAATAAATATAGATCAGCTTCTTTGAATTGAGTTATCAATTCATTGCCTGTGCATAATCCCGTAAATGTTATATTAGGAATGTTATGTTCGCTTGCATATCGTTTCGCTTCTTCCCAATCATTTCCTGTACCTACCACAGTGTATCTTAATTCCGGATGTCGTTTTGAAAGTAACGCAAACACATCGAGTGTGATGAATATTCCTTTTTCCTTCGTGACACGTGCTATGTAAACTATGTTTTTTACTTCTCCGATCCGTGTGTTTATTGAGAAATCGTTCAATAGATTGTCATCCACTTTTGTAGTTGTCATTTCTATCGGCGTTGTAACGCCCCACTCTCTGAGCGTTTTTTTAAATGCTTCTGCTAACACGAAGATAACGGATGTTTTATTCATCGTTTCTACTATGACGGATTTTATATCTGCGACCGATTCCTCATGAAAACCGTGGAACATGACTGACGTCTTTATTCCAAAGAATCTCGCCACACGTAAGTAGAAACAATCTCTTTTGATCGCTCTAGGTGCTAAAGATGGATTTACCATAACAAAATCCGGACGGAATGTGATAAGCCTAAAAACGAATTTCAAAACATCAAATGGAGCGATAAGCATCGTTTCTATGGGAGAATTGAGATGACGTTTCCCAACCGTATTGTATATAACGTTTTCCCCCCAATATGATTTCAACCCCATAAAGTGATTGGCTACACCTCCACAAAATTTTAGACTTGGAGTGTTTATTAAAACTTTCATTGTTCCTTAATAATTAGAATAAATTAAATATCCTACTCTCATCAATTATAAATGATTTCAGGTTTATTTCTGTTCTGAAATGGGATATTTTATATTTTGTTCGTTTATTCCTTCTATAGTTGCCGTTTGCCGTTTCCTTTCCATCTCTTGTTGTTTCTTAATTCTGATGAGTTTCTCCAATTTTCTACCGCTGATTATGTATCCTCGGTAATAGAACAGAATGAACATAGAGATAAAGAGGCATATATTTTCGCTTAAATCACCACTAATCATTGAACGCACCAAATATGGTAGCCATAACATGAGGCATATACCACCGCTAGGTAATACATTACGTAGAAAGAAATGGTGAGATCGAACAAATGCGACGACAACCATTAAGACAAATATCAATCCAATGAATCCGAATTCGCACAATATTTCAAGTATGATATTGTGAGGATATACTTCTTGTGTTTTTGGGTTGAGATAATTTCCGAAACCAATACCTCCAAGGAAATTCGCTGAAATCAGTTCAAGCGGATAATCGTAATTTCGGTTCAAGTCGCTTCCCAAATGCGCCCCTTTAGATTCGTTTTGCTGAAAAATAGGTACATCTAACATTAAGAGCATCATGTAAAGACATAAAATAACACCAGCGGATAGGAATACGGTTGACAATTTGAATTTTCCTGTTCTGAAAACCATCCAAATAAATATCAGAAGAATGAATCCGAAAATAGTCTGACGTGCGCCGGATAATAAGATTAACCAAAATGAACAGAATAGAAAACAATAGTCAAACGCAGTGTTTATCTTTTGCTTCTGGCTAATCATGAATGCGGCTCCTATGAAAGAGGCTATACCCATATTATGATATGACAAAACGGGCACTCCACTTCTTATCAAATCTATACAAGAATCTCTGAAAAAAGAGAAATCTAAAATGCTGGATGGTCCTCTACCCGACATGGATTCCACATAGCCTAATTGCATCAATGCAAATAGGACGAAAGGAATCGTCAAACGATTCATCCTTATGTCTTCAAATGTCATAAGAATAATGAATGCGACCGTGTCGACGAACAAGTCTATCGTCATCACGTTAAATTTTGTCACCGAATGTCTTGTTTCTGCGGTAAGGAGATAATAGACATAAAAGATAAAGTAAATACAGCAAATAAAGAATACTGGTTTGGATCGTAATCGATGTAGTACCAAAAAGAAATCTTTATTTAAAAAGGCAATTATGAGGATAAAAGCTACGACCGTACCTGGCAAGTGGATGCCAAAGATAGGTCCAAACGTACCAAACAATTTACAAAAGACCAATGCGCTGACAACGCCCTTCTCATGGTTATTACACAAGAATGCGAAAGATAGCATTATCAATGCCGCTATAAAAGGGAATTTGATTACATGGAAAAGAACTCCCAATATCAAAATGGGCAACGAGAACAATAGATATGCATTGATCTTGTCACATTTCGTTTCGTATACCATGTGTTCCATCAGTACTCTTTGTTTGAGATTTCATAAATGAATCATCGATTTGAACATCCTTTCTATGTCTCAAATCTATCATTTTGTAGCAGCCAGTGGTATCGAACCACAAACGTATTGTTCCACCTGTGTGGCTGCTTCCTTTTTTATATATGGTATACTCCCTCTAACGGACAAATATTGTGGCAATCCAATATGACTTTGCCTTTCAATTTATCCCAATTCTGCTTGATTTGATCATGCTTAACCATAATGACTACCATGTCAATATCATTTATAAATTCGTCAAAATCATGGAATTGGTTGGGTACAATATCATTCTTAAGGAATGGATCATAACATTTTAGCGGACGAGCTAAATGACGCTCTTGCGCTTCCAACATTTGAAGTGTTGGAGACTCACGATAGTCATCCACATTCTCTTTGTATGTGATTCCGTATAATCCCACTTTCCTATTGTCGGTGATGTTGTTTTCTTGCATGATTTCATGAATGCGGTTCAATACGAAAGTCGGTTGACTGTCGTTCGTTTTCATAGATTCATCAATAACTTTCGCAAGTTGAGGGTAGTCGCCGACTAGGAACCATGGGTCTACTGAAATGCAATGACCTCCGACTCCAGGACCTGGTTGAAGAATATTCACACGCGGATGCATATTGCAGATTTTAATGATTTCGTAAACATTCATGTTGTCATGTCTGCATATTCTTGCCAGCTCATTGGCGAATGCGATATTCACCGCACGGAATGTGTTCTCGACAACTTTTGTCATCTCTGCCGTGCGGATGTCGGTAACAACTATTTCTCCTTGGCAGAAAGAGGAATAATACTTCTTGACCTGCTCTCCGATCGCTCGGTCATCCGCACCGATTGTACGATTGTTGTGAAGTAGTTCATAGACCATGTTACCCGGAATGATTCTTTCTGGGGCATGAACAAGGTTTAAATCTTTTCCTATGACAAATCCGTTCTCCTCGACTACGGGTCTTACGAATTTGTCCATTGTCCCCGGACTTACAGTTGATTCCACAACGACTGTCGCACCCTTAGGACAAACTTTCATAACTTCTTTTATGGCTGCGACTACATAGCATGCGTCAACTTTTTTGGAAAATTTGTTGTATGGGGTCGGGACAGAAACAATATACATGTCTGTCTTTTGGTACTCAGTAGTAAACTTTATACCTGATTTTACCGCCGAATTGAACAATTCATCCAACCCATCCTCTTTAAATGTTGTCTTTCCTGCATTAAGAGTGGCAACCAATTCTTTGTTGTAGTCGGTACCGATAACCTCGACTCCGTGTGACGCCATCATGAGCGCCGTTGGAAGTCCTATGTAACCTAATCCAATTACGTTAATCATATCTGTATTCTCTTTTTATCTACACTAGAAAAACCAAACGACTTTTCTAGTATATGTGTTTTATTTAATATAAAGTGGTTAAATCAATGCTTTTACAATCCTTTTACATGCGAGACCATCTCCATATGGATTTACCGCCTTAGACATTTTTTCATACGCTTGCGGCGAGTCGAGCAATTCCGATACATTGTCCACAATCGCATTGTAGTCGGTCCCAACTAATTTCACAGTGCCTGCAGACAAAGCCTCAGGACGTTCGGTTGTATCTCGCATAACTAATACCGGTTTACCTAAACCTGGTGCTTCTTCTTGGATACCTCCAGAATCAGTTAAGACAATTGTAGCCTTTTCCATCAAATATACGAAACTCAAATATTCTAGAGGTTCAATAAAGAACATGTTACCTAAATTATCGAGATTTTCACCGAAAACTTCATGAATCGGTTTCCTCACGTTAGGGTTAAGATGCATAGGATAAACAAAATCTACATTCTTATATTTTTGAGTGAGATCTTTTATCGCAGTGCACATATTGATAAAACCATCACCGAAATTCTCTCTTCTGTGTCCGGTAATCAAAACAAGTTTTTTCCCATTATTAAGTCGATTTACGTCATAACCCGCCATGGATAAAATATTTTTTTGTTCATTACCCAATTCGTTCGAGTTCTTGAATTTTTCAACGACCATATATAATGCGTCGATCACCGTATTGCCTGTCACATATATTTTCCCCATCGCACCTTCGGCTTTAAGATTGCTTTCGGATAATGGAGTCGGTGAAAAATTATATGAAGCGATACGACCTGTTATTTGTCTGTTCATCTCTTCCGGCCATGGACTATAGATGTTATGCGTACGAAGTCCGGCTTCCACATGACCGACTGGGATTTGCTGATAGAAAGAGGCTAGAGCTGCAGCCGTTGAGGTGGTTGTATCTCCGTGTACGAGTACGATGTCTGGCTTGGATTCCTTTAGAACATCACGCATCCCTGTCAAAACTCTCGCTGTGACGTCATACAAGTCTTGCCCTTGTTTCATGATATTTAAATCATAATCAGGTTTCACTTCAAAAATCTTTAAAACCTGATCGAGCATTTCTCTATGTTGTCCTGTTACACATACAACAGTTTCAAAATCTTTTGAATTCTTTTGAAACTCTTTCACTAACGGACACATTTTAATTGCTTCCGGACGAGTCCCGAAGACAAGCATCACCTTCTTCATATTACTTATTTTATACAAATATATCTAATTTTAAAATAAAGGGTATATCGTTTAAACATTAATGGGCTAATGTTAAAAAAAAATATTATCAACGGAAATATCTCCTCTTCGATTGATATTAATCTATCCAACGATTCACTATTGAAGAGAATTTTGTTGGTAACATTGAAGCTGCATCTCTAAGGTCATTTCTAAGGAAATGTTTTGCGAGCAACATAAAGACCAAAATTCCTAAAACTATGTTCACAGGAAGTTGTATATAGGGATTAGTGACTATCTGGTTGAAAATAATGTTTACCGACCACATTATCATTCCGACGAGAAGAACAGGAAGAATGTCCTTCATTTGTCTTACGAATCCGACCTTTATTAAAACGCCCGTGTAATAAGTGTTTATTGCAAGTGCTAATATAGATGTGAGAATGCCGCTTCCGACCATGAATACTATCCCATAGTTTATTGCTATTGCCATTATAGCTACCCCCATCAATTTTTTTATGATTTCAAGTCTCAGGAAGAGATCTGATCGTCCTTTCACTTGTAACAAATCCAAGTTAATCGCATGTATCGGATAGAACATCATATAAAAACATGCTAATTGGAGCAAAATAATACACCCTTCCCATTTGTCTCCCAATATAACTCTAACGAACGGATTTGCCGCAGATGATAAACCCATCATTAAAGGGAAAACAATGAATGCGGATAATCTCAATATCTTACGATAATTTCGGGCTAAACGTTCGTCATCATTTTGAATCGTGCTTAATACGGGAAATGTGACTCTTTGCAAAACTCCTGTAATGTTGCTAGATGGCAATGCTGCAAATTGATTGGCTGTCGTATAATTACCTAAATCTCCTTTGGAAAAAAATTTTCCAATCACTATCGGATAGATGTTATTATACAACGTATCTAAAATGCCTGATGCTAACATCTTGCTGCCATAATTCCATAGGTATGAGAAGGATGCATGCGACCAATTACTATGAGGCCTCCATTTACTTGTTACCCATAACAATAATGACCTGACAGCCTGATTACATAATGCCTGAAATATAAGAGACCATACACCAAAACCTGACAATGCGAGTGTAATGCCGACTAAACCACTCAAAAAGGATGCGCAAAGTGAAATTCTTGCTTGTCTTTTGAAATCAATCTCTTTTGTCAAAAGTGCTTGTTGGACTGTTCCAAAAGAACCGATTACAACGCCTAATGCGGCGACTTTCAACAAATCAGTAAGCTGAGGTGTCTGGAAGAAATCGGCCACTAAGGGGGATATAAGGAACAATATTACGTAGCATACCGCACCAACGATTATGTTGAAAAAAAATGCGGTGGAAATGTCCTCTTCCTTAAGGTCAGACTTCCGTATTAAAGCGGAACCGAATCCGCAATCTACAAAATTTTGCGCTAAAACCAAGAAGACCATTGGCATGGCAACCATTCCATAGTCTTCCGGGGAGAGAAGTCTTGCCAGAAAAATTGCGAATAATGCAGATACGCTCTGCGATCCGAATCGTTCTAAGGCACTCCAAAAAAGTCCTTTTTGCGTTTTGTTTTTTAATGAATCTTCAGCCATGGAATTAATTCATCTAATGTGGTGATAATCAATGTTTCTTGAAGCACAATCATCCTAAGAGATGAAACATTATAATTTTTATGTCTGAATTTTTTTTTCAGCCTTTAGTAGGCTGTTATTCCTCCGTCAATACATATCGCTTGACCGGTCACCCAAGAGGCCGCATCGGATAAAAGGTAGACAACTCCACCTGCTATGTCTTCTGGTTGGCCATAACGTTTCAATGGATATAGAGCCAAATCTTTTTGCATATCCTCTTCTGTTATGTTTTCAGCGAATTTCTTTACTAAAGCCGTCTCTACCATTCCCGGACATACTGCGTTGATACGGATTTTTTTGGGAGCCAACTCCAATGCACAAACCTTAACCATTGAATTAATTGATGCTTTTGATGCTCCGTATATACAATTGCCTACAGAAGAGACAAAGTTTCCTCCGATGGATGATATGAAAACAGCAGAACCTCCATTGACTAGTTTTTTCTTTTTTATCAATAGCCGTAATAATTCGATTGGAGAAAAGAAATTTACGTCAAACACTTTATCGAATTTTTCTCTTGTCGAGAAAGTAAAAGGTGCTGTCATAGTGATACCGGCAGAAAAAACAGCACCGTCCAAAGAGGGAACGTCTGTTATTAACTTCTCGATCGTTGCGGTATCAGTAAGGTCGCCCATGAATGATGTGTGGCCATCGCCTTTTAGCATGTTGAGTGTTTGCTGTATCCGATTCTCGTCTCGTCCACATACGATTACCTTTGCTCCCATTTGGGAAATCATGACCGCACATCCTTGTCCTATTCCAGATGATGCGCCAGTCACTAATATTGTTTTCCCCTCTAAAGAAAAAGGATTATTATTTATACCCATTTTTTATCGTCAAATGAATTTTCTTCTACTTCGATTATATCTGAAATCACTATATTCTCGGTAGAAAATGTTATTATTCCCCATGAAAGTCCGACTCCAAATCCGCAGCATATTATCCTTTTTTTCCCATTAACCAATTTGTCTTTTAATTGTGTTGTAATTGTAACTGGAATTGATGCGGACAATGTGTTTCCGAAGTATTCAATGGATGATACAGATTTTTCTGGGGATACCTTCAGTTTTTTTAAGATATGTTGGTTGATACTTTTATTGGCCTGATGTAGTATGAAATAATCAAAATCATGATAATCAAAACCGAAATGTTCCGACATCTGTTGTATAGATTTGGGCACCCGAGAAATACTGAAAGCAAATACGTCCAAACTTTTCATTTCAGCTTGCATTGAATGTTGCAAAAACGGATCTGTGTATTCCTTAATCGCGTCATCCGTGTAATTAGGATTTCTCACACCACTTTTGGGCATAATGATTGCATCATATCCACTTCCGTCAGTTCCATAGTTGAACTGAAATCCGTCAGCGCCTTGTTGGTATTCAAGTGCGGTAACGTTGCAGCAATGACCGAAAAGTAATTCGTTATTACCTGATCCCCATATCATTTTTGAATCCCCGCTAAGCAATATCGCTCTTTTTACATCTCCATCTTTAAGCAATGAAGCGACGACACTCATCCCGTAAACCCAGCCAGAGCATCCCATGCTTATGTCTTGAGCGTAACATTCTTTGGAGAAGCCCATTCTGTTTTGGATAATACAAGCGTTTACAGGCAATATGTAATCAGGAGTTAACGATACGCATAGAATCGCTTCGACCGAATCTTTTTCCCATTTTAGGTCATCTAACATTCGTTCAATGGCTATACAAGCCAAGTCAGATTCCGTCAGATTTAGGCTTTCTCTTCTTTCAATAATCCCGACTTGACGAACGAAATTGACAGCAGATTCCTCGTTAATGTTTCGCTCTTCCAATATTTTGGAATTATTAACGGTTCTTTTGGGGAATGCTGTCGCCATTCCAGCGATCCTTACATTTTTTATTTCTAAAAATGCCATGTTTCGTCGTTTATTTCTAACATTTTATTACTTTACCAGACTCGTCTACCTCAACTATATCCGAAATTACTATTTGGTTAATGGAAAAGGCGACACTTGCCCAAGAGAGACCTACACCAAATCCACAACATAAAACTTTTTTTTCGGAACCTTTGCTTATTTCATTTTTTAATTGGGAAACTATAGTCAATGGAATTGATGCAGAAGAAGTATTCCCGTAATAAGCCATACATGAAGGCACTTTCTCAGCGGGGAACTTTAATTTTTTTACGATCATGTTATTCATTGCCATATTGGCCTGATGAAGAACAAGATAATCGTAATCCAAGTAATCAAATCCGTAGTGTTCTGATAATTTCTTTATTGATTTTGGTGCTGCGGTGATTCCAAAGGAAAAGACATCCATGCCTTTCATGCGGGCTTGCATTCTCGTCTTTTTACCATCTTCACACTCTTCAAATTCAAACGATTTTGGAGTGATTAAATTTCTAGAAGCTCCGTCTGGAATAATTATTGCGTCATATCCGCTACCATCTGTTCCGCAGTGGAATCGGAAACTCGGTGCCCCTTTTTGATATTCTAAAGCTGTCACCGTACCGGCGTGTCCGAATAAGGGTGACAATGTCATTGGACGTATCGCTTTGGAATCTCCCGCCATCAATAAGGCTTTTTTTATAGTCCCTGTCGACATTAAAGAGGTGATAGTATGCAAACCATAGACCCATCCAGAACAGCCTAACGTCAAGTCTATGCAATATGTGTGTACACTTAGTCCCAAACGATTCTGAATAATTCCAGATGTCGCAGGAGTCACATAATCTCTCGATTGGGACACAAAGATTATGGCGTCAATATCTTCCCGTGACCATTCCAAATCTTCAATCAGTTTTTCCGCAGCATGGAAACAGAGGTCTGACGTGGTTTGGGTAAAACTTATATGACGTTCCTTCACACCTGTGTTTTTGACGAATTCTTCAGGCGAATAATCAGAAGAAATGCTATCTTCAGGTAGAGGCTGCAAGTTATTCACCACAAAACTTGGAACACCTGCAGCCATACCGACAATCCTTACATCTTTTATTTCAAAAAAAGCCATTATTTTTTTGAAATTATTACATTATATACGTCTTCTATAGTCTCAGAATTCTTTACGTCGTCACCTTTTAATGTGACATCAAATTCTTCATCAACCATAGATATAAGGGTCAAAGCCAAAAGTGAAGACCATTCGTCTAACTCACGGAACTTTGTCTGTGGCGTTACAGAAGACGAGTCTGTGTCTTCTAACTGCTCTGAAAATAATTTTACAAATTCATCTAATGTTTTCATTTTGTCCCATTTTTAGTTTAACCATTATATTTCAATTCTCTTAGCCGGAACTCCAAATACGGAAGTTTCATTTGGTACATTTTTTAACACCACACTACCTGCACCCACCATAGCTTTATTTCCCACTTGAACACGTGGTAAAACCGTCGAATGAGGGTGAATAGTCACGTAATCTCCTATATTTGAATATCCACCAATCGCTACATAAGATTCCACTTCGCAATACCTGCCAATTTTGTTATCATGTCCGATATTACAAAATGGATGGATGACCGAAAAGTCATCAACAACCACATCTGCGGACAAAATGGCATATGCGCCTACAAATGCGCCATTCCCAATTTTCGCAGTCGGATTTATAATAGCATAATCACTTATGCAAGATATAAAATTACCTCCTTTTTCCAAAATTATTTTCACATATTTTTCACGTTGTATAGGATCTCCTAATGCGCAAAAAAACACATCATTTTTTTTAATTTCGTAAGTCTCTGTTGGACCGAGAATTGGAGGATATCCTTTATAACCTTTTAGAAAATTCTTAGGACAGGAACTAGATCTTGTACTTTGATAATCATAAAGAATTACTGGTCTGCCATCAGTTTCACTCATATACAGCCACATATACTTTTTAGAGGTAGAATCTTTACCATTATCATTTATTACTTTCAATGTCGTTTCATCAGCATGAACATAATCTCTATTTAGTAAATCTTCTTTCATATGATTATATATAGGTTCCAATACTCTAGCTGCTGACATTGTCCAATTACATAAAGTTTGTCTCGACAGCGTAGCCCCCATCATATCAAAATAAGATTCTTGTCTATATAATGGCAAAGCATGATGATACTTAAGACAGATTGTATGAGCAACCAACTCATTTGAAGCCATACTATTATAAAATACAGTTTTAGGAGCTTCAGCTGAAGCTATATTACTTTTCTCAGCTTCGCTTTCGCAAGATTTGCAGGCATAACTATACATAACATGCTCTTCTACAATAAGCTTAGCAGGAATATATTTAAGAA
Source organism: uncultured Bacteroidales bacterium (assembly GCA_937907165.1). GTDB lineage: Bacteria > Bacteroidota > Bacteroidia > Bacteroidales > Paludibacteraceae > UBA1181. Next base: position 20,417 of record CALCUH010000008.1, read on the forward strand.
TTTCTTTTTTTGATTTAATTTCCTCAAGTTCTTTACTTGCTTCACTTTCTTTTGGAGAAAGGAAACCATGAAAATAAAAATGGTTG
>CALCUH010000009.1 GCA_937907165.1 uncultured Bacteroidales bacterium
GTAAGTGTTGCCGGTCGTATCCGGAACATCAACACCGACGACTGTCACGGTGACAGTCTGAATATCACTTTCAGGTTTAGGTTCTTCTGTACTCTTCTGTGTTACATAGAAGTCAAAGACACCTGCCTTAGACGTGTTAACTGTAGGCGCAGTACTTTCAGGATTTTCTTTTACCTTTTCATCGTACCACAACAAATCATATTTCGGATCAGTTTTAGAAACCAGATCATTTAAATCGACCTCAGCCCCAATACAAATCACAGTATCTCTTTTATTAGGCATCGGTGCTGTAGCAACTGAGACATGAACCTTTTTCCCCTTACCGACACATCCTTTGACACTAACCTGTCTTACATAATAATAGAAATCAGCCTTTTGGTCAAGAGAAATAGTAGGGATCGTAGAAGAATATCCAGCGGTAGGTTCCGGATCAATTTCAGTAGTTTCGACCCATTCAATAGGATTTAGATTACCCAAATCGACATCAGAGATAACTTGATTTTTACCAGGTTCCATCACATAACTTTGATCTTGAACTGCAGGCTCTCCAGGAATCTCATTAACAGTCACCTCAAAGTCAACAGGATCGCAAGCACATTTAGCCCCATCCTTGTTCGTCAAATAAATAGAATAAGTATATGTTTTAGGTCCTGAAGGGTCCGCCTTCAAATCATCCATGTTAGCAATTAACTTAGACAATGTGATTTTTGCGCCATCAGGGTCAAAAATAGTATCGTTATAACCTGACAATTTAGTCATTAAGTTATCTATATAATCATTAACGTCATCAGACATGGAAGCCAATCCTTCACAAAATTCTGGAATATCTATGGTTGGAACGACAGGAAGTGTATCAGCGAAAATTGTAATGGTATCATACGTATTACAATTTTCAGTTGGTTTACCATCTTTATCAAGGAAATTATCTTGAACCTTTAATATGTACTTTGTACCTGTCTTCTCAGCTTTTTCCCAAGGCACATCCAAAGGAACAGCGACTGTTCCTTTAGGTTCGATATTCATCTTCGTGGTTTTTGTATCGCCCCTATACCATGCCAAGTTATAATCTGCGTAAGGGTCTCCATCCTTATTCACAGTAGAAACATCATTAGAAGTCAACGTGGTTGTTTCTCCATAACACAGGTGCACTGTTTTTTTCGATTTGTCATACAAACCACCTTTCACCGAAATAACGGGATCAGCTGATTTTGTACACTCATCACAATTAATATTCAATTGAATTTTAGGAGAAACCGTATACTTAGAACATGGGTCATCAGGATTATAATAGAAAGTAGGACCAGATTGCGACAAACCATCTATATGTCCTGCGATAACACGGAAATAGACAGGAGGGTAAATTCCACTAGGGTTTGCATCCTTTACTTTCTGAACAATCTCAGTGATTTTTTCAGCAAAAGTCGCCTCCTTAATAGGTGTATCATTTAAAGAGACCCAACTCTTTTTAAAATTCGTACTGGTAGAATCTTCAGTTGTATATTGATAGAAATAACCTAAGTTCTCTACACCATTTTTCTTATAGAAATTGGTCAACATCGGAGTTTCATTCACATACAATTGAATATCCTCACCATCACAAGAAGTGGTATCCTCATTTTCATGATCCGGTTTTTTCGCAAAATAGAGATTTACTTTAGGAGAACTACAAGCATACACACGAATATCATCCAAAAGCAAGTCATCACCTTGGTCATCAGCATTAGACGAATAATCGACAATCTCAAATGTCAGCACATCTCCATCAATGGAAATCTCATCCAAGGATACCTCTTTCCATTCATTCGAACCATTAGCAGACTTCTTAATAATAGAAGATTCCTGATAATTGGAAGTATTTCCTTTCTCATAAACCCTAATTTGAACAGCAACGTCATTCTTACCATCAGAGAAAGTATTAATGAAACATTTAACCGTCAAATTGGTATGGTCGCACAAACCAGGGATATCCTCCTTATAAATAATATATGGATTACTGCTATAATCACCTTTTTTCGCATTCACAAAAAGGGCAGCACCCATCTTTCCGGTACCTTTGAATTTGTCGGTATGATCTAAAAAGAACTCACCATTTTTCCTACCAGGTCCATAATATTCTCCCGTACCACCAAACTGAGCGGCCCAACCCAACTCAGAACCACTCGCATCAGACATGCAAGCAGCGACCAAGTGAGAGTCCGGATTCTGGAATCCGCAATTTTCTCCTCCTTGCGGAGGTGTTTTTCCTAACAAGTCAAAACAATATCTATAATTGTCCGTTGTTTTAAGCTTCTTAACAGTAGGTTCGCTCAAGCCATTAGAATAATCTATGATTTCGACATGAGTAGCATCAACGAATGTTCCGAAGTCATTCTCCCAAATCAACTTTTGAGAAGCAGCCGCACCATCTTCGCTAGTACAACATTGCTTATCAGTAACAGTATGAACATTAGACTTAAAAGTGGCTTTTTTACCATTACCATCAGGGACCGTCATGACATAATAATATTCATGGATTCCAGGATTTTTCAAATCAGAAGTATGCGTAATAGTTCTTCCTGTCTCAGCCATTTTCACGCCATCGCGATACCATTCAAAAGTAGCACCGTCATAATTAGCCTGAACAGAAACAGTTCCATCTTCACCGCCGACACAAACAGACTCAGTTCCCATGATTTTGACATCAGGAACACCATACACTTTAATACTTTTTATCATAATAGCACTCATAGATTGTGCCTGAACCATGAAAAGTTTCAAATGTAAAGTTCCATCTGTAATAGGGCCATTACCTGCATCTGTGTTTTTTATTGTATAAATTTTAGTTTGACCTTCTTTAATAGTATTACCTTCAAATCCTGTAGGATTGGAACCGGAAAGTCCGGTATTACTATTATTCACAGATCCTTGAAGCTTAGTACTATAACTATCGATGAACGGTTCTTCCCGCAAATTGCCAACATTAACATATTGGTTAGAATGAGGCATATACAACTCAATCTCGACACGATAAGCGGATCCCTTCACCAAACCTGCAACTTGCATTTCAATAATCGGACCTAAATTCGAGCTATAATTTCCAGAAACGACAAAGCCCCATCCCGGATCATCATACATTCTTAAAGAATCCAAACGTATAGGATTGGGTGTAATACCATACTGGACCTTGCTTAAAAAGTCAGACTTCGTTTCAGTTGCCTTTGTAGTTTTGACAAGATTTAAGTTTGTAGATAAAAACGGTTTAACGATACCCAATGATCCATCCACATCATCCATTGATGCGAAATAATCTTCAGGATCTTTCGTGGAGCAAGAAAAATCGGTTCCGGCAACAAGAATCAAATTTGTTTGCGCATAGCCCGAAAATCCACCAAACCAGCATACCACGCCCAGCGTGAGACACTTTAAGATTAAACTAAGCTTTTTCATATCTATATACCCTATTATTCAAAAATAAAACCGAAAAATATATTGACTAACATATTTCATTTCTAACTAATATTATCTACAGAAATGTTTCGTTACGCACCAAGTGTAACCCAACATCAACTCGTGTGATCCGCCGTTCTTACGTTGGAACTCCGTCAAGCCCAACTGGTAAGCGTAACCCACGTGGAACCCTTTATAACGGATACCGCCCATCGCATAGAATGCCAAAGGCGAAGGATTAAAGTCGTTGGAATCCAACGTGTGGCGATAAGACAACTGCAACCAGTAAGAGAAATCCTTGTTGTCAGGAATCGTCTGCATATACTTTAAATTAATATCCAATTGGCGGCTGTCATCCACATTCATCTTGAACATAGCGGCAGGCTCCAATGTGATTTCGTTCACCAAGTCAAAGTCATAGCCCAAGAAAGCGAAGAGCGTCAAAGGACGTTTAGGCTCCTCAAGACCCAACTCAATCATTTCGGTCGGCACAAGGTCCTTTGCCGAGAAACCTGCGAAGAAGTTATCCCAAAGGAAGTAGATACCGGCGTTAGCGTTAAGATACATACCCTTGTTGGTACCGCCATTAGCGAAGGTAGGCTCTTCCGTCGCATACTGGTCGAAGAGGTCCTTATCGAAATTGTAATGGTTCAACATCAGGGAAAGACCGAAAGACAACTGTCTGTCTATCGACTGGTTCTTCATCATATAGTGATTGTTCTCCGAAAGAGGAATATGGTAGGCGAAAGTCACCTCACCACCCTGACGGAAAGAATAACCGTTCTTGTCATTGTAAGCATAGACACCGATACCGACATTCTTCAGAATACGAGTACGGAAACTCAGCGTCTGAGTCATCGGGTGATCTTCGATACCCATCCATTGGAACTTGCCCGTGAGCATCAAGTGGCTACAACGTTCAGCGCCCGCCACCGCAGGATTGACCAAATAGTAGTTGAAATGATATTGGTCACACACAATATCATCTTGGGCGAAAGCACTTGCAGCGTAAGCGAACATCGCCAACAAACCAACGATACAATTCTTTATCTTCATCATTCAAAAGTTTTTCATCGCATTAGCAAAAAGCCTATACTTAGTGTGGCAAAGATATGTATAATTCTTAAAAAAACAAAAAAGGGAGAAAAAAAACGAGGTGTGGGCGGATTTATCTTAAAAGGTGTGAAAAAGCATATTAAATAAAACAGGAAGGATTGGTCATTAAAGATAGAATCGTCAGATAGGGCTTGCGCCCTACACCAACAAAAAAAACTCCCGCAACCAGAAGGATGCGGGAGTTTGGCTATATAACCTAATTCAGATTATTTCTTGTTCAAGAACAAGTCAACCTCAACGGCGCAAGCAACAGTACAACCAACCATAGGGTTGTTACCGATTCCGAGGAATCCCATCATCTCAACGTGAGCAGGAACTGAAGAAGAACCAGCGAATTGAGCGTCAGAGTGCATACGACCCATTGTATCAGTCATACCGTAAGAAGCAGGACCAGCAGCCATGTTATCTGGGTGAAGTGTACGACCTGTACCACCACCTGATGCTACTGAGAAGTATGCCTTACCAGCGCGGATACGCTCCTTCTTGTATGTACCAGCTACTGGATGCTGGAAACGAGTTGGGTTTGTAGAGTTACCTGTAATCGAAACA
>CALCUH010000010.1 GCA_937907165.1 uncultured Bacteroidales bacterium
CCCCGTCCCCCCCGTCAGGACGGACTGGATATTCTGCGTGGCGTATTCGATGGTCATCAGCAGCCATTCGTAGTGATCGACCACGGACGGTTCGAGAATGGCGTAATCCTCGAGTTCGCCGCCGCCGTAGGTACGCGCTGTATCCCAGAGTCCCTTGTAGCTGCCGAAAGCCGGGTGCAGTCCGGGAAGCGAAACCGCCTGCCCGCCGCTCACTGCCAGCTCGTAGCAGGGGAGATACGTCTTCGGACGCGCCGTCCCGTCCGGATTCAGGCAGACCGGATGAAGCCTCCAACCGTAGTGCTCACCCGCAGATACGCCGAGAATGCCGTTCGAGCGGTCGTCGATGTACCAGAACGGCGTGACCTCCACCGCCACATAGTCGCCCATGGAGCCGTCCTCCGCGTAGTCGGGATCGCCTTCATAGGCAGCCACAGAGAAGACCGCCTTCCCGCCCGAGACCGACCACGAGCCGACGCACTTCCGGCGGTTGAAGGGGGCGTAGGAATCGAAATCGGACGCGGCGGGCGTCTCCGAGGTGCCGGGCGTCGCGTTCTTGCCGACGGATTCCCACAGCCGCGTGAGAGAAGCCGCCGATCCGCCGACGCCGGACACGCCGAAGCGGGGGGCGTATGGAATTGTCTGGGCTTCGAGCTTCGCGATCCGCTCCTCGTGATAGCCCGCCGCCGCTTCCGCCGCTGTTGCTAAGGTGGCTGCTTCGGCGGCTGACGCAACGGCTGATTCGGCGGATGCCTGTGCCGCTTCGACACCAGCTTTTGCATCCGATATGTCTGAATGTATTATTTCCAACTGCTGAGTTAGATCTGTAATAGCAGATATTGGATGCTGATCCGACGCGGCGCGGTGTGTCAATTCGCGGTGATCTCCCGTTCCGCCGGTTCCGATGTGCTCATCTATATATTTCTTGATGAGCTTGAACAGAAACGCAATGTGCATAAAGTCCATCGTCAACCCTCCGCTGCTCCATCTTCTATCCTGAACTCTTTCCACTCTCCTTCTGAGTTAATTATCCAGAACGACAAATCCTCCCACACAAACGCCATCGATCCGGCTGCCACATTTGTCGGCAGGTAATCGATATCAGCGCAATAATCACAGAAAAACTCTTGATGAGCGTTCACATGATGATCCATATAGATTATCTTTGTAATTGGCATAGGAGCCTCCTTTATCCATCATAAATATTTCCACGTAAGCGGAATCGGTAAACCGAGTCGGATTCCTGTGACGCGACAGCCAGTGTTCGATTGGCAATGTCATACACCGATGTGTGTACAGTTTGCCACGTCTTCCCGCCCCGTTCGCGACTCTCAAAGATTCCGATATACTTGTCCACAAGCTGATCGTACTGCCCGTGTGGCGTATCCTTGGTCAGGTCTCCCCATCCATCCGCCGCCCAGTTGCCGCAGAATTCGGAATACCAGAACGGGTCAGTTTCCCGCGTATATGCCTTGGTGTACCAGACGGACTTCATCAGGTCGAACATATCGTCTGCATCCTCTACACCGTCGTATCCGTTCGACAGGATAGCTGCGCGTTCCATACCCATGGCATAAGGCGTCAGCGTTTCCCACGTACCGTCGTAACCATACAGATAATAGTTTGTCAGGATTGCCTTGCTATCGACAAATGTGTCGATAACTTTCATCTCATTCTGGATAAATTCCACCACAACCGCTTTGTTTTCATCGGCAATCAGGAAGTGAAATTCCTGTTTCATCGCTTCACTGTCCGCACAGAAAATGTTTCTGCCGCGAAGCAGTTGAACTGCTTCGTCAACGGAAGATGCGTAGTCGAGTACGAAACGCGGAATCATGGCGGCAAATAAATCCTCGCCATCCGGGTTCGTCCCGGTCGTGATTCCCATATCCCCCGATGGAGCCACATTGATTTCACAGAATACTCCCGCGTCGTTCACACCATCCAGCGTCAGAAACGGGAGAGCCCGGTATGCCTCGGAGTATTCGCCGCTGTCTGCGATCTCCCGCGTAATCGCGGAGGGTGCAGAAGCGACCCCGATGGTTCCATGCCTGCCTTTCTTGGCGGGAGTACGAACCACAAACGACACGCGCTCGTCATAAGTCCAGTCGTAGTTTCTGCCGACCAGACTGTCCTTTGCCACGGCGGAACACGCGCCGATGGCAGGCTTGTATTTAGCGTAGTACTCAAGACCTTCGTCATAGTCGATGTGTTGGCAGACGGCGGAGTAAAGATATTCGTCCACCTTGCACACACACATCCTGTCCATGAATAAATCGGGTAGGTCGGTTACGTTGACCCACGCGACGCCGGTCTCAGTTTTGGCGAACACCTGCCCGGGCGCACCGCCTCCGGGCACAACGTACTCGCTGTTAATGCCGGGGTCTGATTCCGTGACTGAATGTTCAATACGAATCGTAACCGTCCCGGTTTTCATCAGAACGTCGTTCTGCTCGTCCAGAATATTCAGGTGTATTCTCACTCCGCTGCCGCGGGATGTCAGAGCGTTTGTGATCGGCATACTGTACATCAGATATTGGTTCGCAAACATATCGTCCATCCGGTCAAGCGTCGCCGTGAGCATGGTGTCGTCGCCAAGCTCCGCAATCATGTTGACAACGCATTCGTCGATCTCAATGCTGCCATACTGCTCCGGGATCAGGAACAAAAGATCGTCTGCGCGATTCTCTCCCGCAAAAAGACGCGGGCTGGATGCTACCCGCAGCGACTTATCATCGCACATCTTTATCACATACAAGGAATGCACCTCCTATAGAAAATCCCCCTGCCCGATTGGGCAAGGGGAGCATATTATTTGAGCAACCCGCCTTTAGGGTTGGTTACTCCTTTTTTTGTAAACGCCTCGCTAAGCCGTCCGAGTACATTGTCAGCAATCGTCTTGCCGTATTCGCGAGCAGAAGCATCGGTAAGCTCGCCGTTGTGCTGAATCGATACACTTACTACGGGAGCAAACTCAAACGAATTGTTGGACGCACCGGCGAGACGCGGATCCACACCAGCAGGAACCAAACGAGAGTTCATCGGGACGCCGTCCATGATGTTGCTCATCAGCGTTCCGATCTGCGAAGAAGTAATCTTTTTGCCGAGACTCTTGGAAAATGCTTCCGCAATATCCACGAGTTTATACAATCCCTCCTGTTTGGTCTTGTCGAGAACAGCTTCGCCCTTTTCCAGAAGCGCGAGGACTTCGTCCTGCTTCTTGGTGGAGTTGCCGCCGACAATACCGCCAGTGTGGTACTTCTCGTACAGAGGTTGCCCGTTCAGCATCCACACACCGGAGCGTGTCTTTTCGAGCTTGACGCCGAGATAATCTTCAAGACGTTTTGCCAGTGTTATGTTTTCGGCTTCCAACTCGGATCGCCTGCTTTCCGAGGCAGAATTCCACGCCGCACTGTTTGCCTTCATCGCATCTACAATTGCATGACAAACGTCATCTTTTGATAGACTATATAGCTGTGATCCATCAGAACGATACCATGCGCCATTCTTTTTGGTAAGCGTGTCCCCGGAAGCCAAACTATATTCTCCCGCGAGCTCCACGTTTGCGGCATTCAATGCAGCCTGATCCGACCCTGTTGCGGTAAACCACGCTAAAGAATTACGCTTCATTTTGTCCACCACAGACGTTGCGGCAGCAGGATCCTTGGTTGGTGCGGAGTTAGTGCCAAGGTTCGTGTGCGAACCCACACCGTTCAACGCCTCAACAAAAGAACCGTATCGTTGTACAGCGGCAGTCGCGGAATTCCAAGCCGATGTCAATTCATCCGAAAGGAGCGTCCCATATTCCGAATTCCAACCAATTAGATCGTCATAGAGCGAGTCCCATCCGTTGTTGATCCGCGTAATTGCCGCCTGATACAGTTTCTCTGCGGAATTGAGTGTCTCTTTCAGTGCGTCGATTTCCTTATCCTTCTCATCCTCATACGCCTCATATTCTCTATCAAGCGCGTCTGTCTGAGTTTCAATGGAATAGTCGGACTGGCTATCGGCAAGTTCCTTCTGCTTTTCATACAGTTCTTCTTCAAGCTGCCGTTTCTGAGCCTGAGCCTCGCGGCTGTCATCCAGAGAAAGCTGCTCGATGCGGGATTGCAGCTTGGCAATCTCCTTGAGCTTGTCCGCATTATCGCGGTCGTGCTTCTCCTGATCCTGAGACAGCTTCAGCGATTCTTTCTTCCGGTCAACAATGTCGTTGTAGAGTTCCTTTTCCTTTTCGATCGCTTCGACCTGATCTTCGTTTTCCTGCTTAATCATGTCCTCGGTCAGTTCAAGGATCTTCTGCAACGCATCCGCCTGACTGACATAGTTGTCATCGAGCGTCTTGTAGTACTCGGAAATCGTATTAACCGCTGTCTGCGTGAGCGACTGCATCTTTGTGACGTAAGAGACTGCGTCGTCAAAGTAGGATTCCTCCATGCCTTTGGCGACTCCGGTAGCCTTTGCAAGTCCGAGGGTGGCATACACCATATCCCATGTGGATTTGCTGCCTTCCGCCGTCACATCGGCGAGCTGTCTCAGCGCTTCAATGTCGCCCTGTTCGGCGGCGTTCAGTACCTTCTTCGCGTAAGCAAGAGCCGTCTCGACCGCCATTTCTTCCGTCTTGGCGGCAATGACCTTCTGGATGGATTCTTCGTTCAAAACAAGCTGACCGTTTTCGTCATACAGGAAATCGAGATATTTCGGAGCCAGTTCCAGAATGGATTGCAGACTGTCCACGCTCAGATAGCCGGTGGAAGCATATTCCTTCGCCGCGCTCGTGAGCGTATCATATACGCCACGCACACCGTCAACCAGCTCGTTTACCTTGTCTACAACCTCGTCGATAGCTTCAATGATAGCGTCCTTCGCGGATTTAGCCTCTTTCATGAGCGACTGAACCACATCGGAAGTTTCTTTGTAGCCAACAGATGTGTAGTAAGCAATCTCATCATTGATGGAAGACAGAATGGATTTCCAAGAGTCGATGATTTCCTTAGTATCCGCATTGTTCGTCTTCAGTACGTCAATCGCAAACTTGCTGTTGTTCAGGTAGTCGTTGAAATCGTCTTCCCGAATCTTGCGAATCGCGTCTTCGTATTCCCACCACTGATCTTGCAGAGCTTCAATCAGATCGTGGTTCTCAGCAAGACCAATGGAACGGTACTTGTCCGCCTGAGCGTGTACCTTCTCCTGCATCTGTTTGTAGATTTCTGCAATCTGAGCACTGGTGCCTTCCTGATGGCTGAGCTGGTCGATTTGGTGTTTCATATCGGCGAGAGAAGCGTCAAAGACTTCTTGGGTCTTCTCATATACTTCTTCCTGATATTTATAGTAGTCATCCAGCCCCATCTCACCGGCAGCATAAGCCTGTTGATAAGCACCGTCCAGCCATGTGAGATACTGTTCTACAGTCTCCTGATCCATTGCCAGAAGATGCTGGTGATGCTTATATGCTCTTTCAAACTCGGTTTCTGCTTCTTCGATACTATCGGCAATTTCTTCGATCTCCTCGACCAGACTCTCCGAGGTGTCCGGTTTATATCCTTCTACATACCCGTTATCAAGGTCTGCGAGATCATTTGCGATTTCGTTTGCGAAACTATTTTTGTTTCGATTCGCAATCTCTTCCTTAACATATGCCAGGTACTCGTCACTTACGCCGGTCAACCCACTCGCGTCATTGTGATATTCACGGTATGCCGATTCAAAATCTTCAAGCGAGCTGACAACATTCCCGGTCTGCTCTTCAAATAAAGCGAAGATGGAATCGATGTTTTTGAATATCTCAGGATTGTTTGACTTTTTTAGAAGCGCAGTATAGTTTGTATTGGCGACCCTTTGATTTGCGTTATATAAAGTCCCAAGCTGCTGAATCAGCTCTTTGACCGTTTCAATTTGTACCTTATACCCGGTAGTTGTTTTTTCAATCCCACTTTCAAGCTCTGGATATTGTTCGATGAGATCAAGCATCTCCAAAGTTGAGTACTCAATACCATCGTTCATATCGTCTATTACGCCGAGAAGAGTTTTGGCGGACGATTTAATGTCATCGTTTGTTTTTGTGATTTCTGTGTCAACTTCCGAGTAACGAGCCATCAATTGCCCGAGCACGGCAATCTGAGCTTCCGTGGCACCGTTCGCGGCAAGCGCAGCTCCCTTTTCATCAACGAGTTTTTGGGCGAGCGTCCTTACCTTATCTGAGCTAATCTCAATTTTCCCATTCGCGAAGGTGAATATATCCGCGAAATCCTCTCCGACTCCAGTAAGTTCGCGATAAGTCTCAGCCGTTACACTCCCGCTGGCTTCGACTTCGGAGTATGCTTTAGACAGCATATCCGCAATGTTCACAACCTCTTCGATCGTCGTCCGGTTCTGTTCTATAGCATTACGCGCTTCTTCTTCGCTCGCAGCCAGTACACCTGCAGATTTTTGAGCAGCGTTACTAAGGCTTTCAAAGTACTCTATCAGCGCTGATTTCGCTTCATCGTTGCCTGTATTCATAATCTTGAATACATTCAATTCATTATTGTAATCCTCTAAGGCAACGGTGCCGTCTTTCAATCCTTCCGCCATGTCGAGGATAGTCTTGGTATAATTAGATGAGTAAAGCTTCAGGAAACTGTCGGCATAAGTTTTTGCTTTGCTTTGAGCTGTACCAACATCAGTGGTCTCTCTTGCCGTTTTGGCAAGACCTTCATTAAATTTGGCTATTGCATCGGTCGGAATGTTTTTGTACCAGTCAGAGTTTTCAGCCCAAGTCTGGATCCATTGTTGCTTGGCTGCATTATTATTCAGGGCTTGTACATCATCAGCGAAACCACGAATTTCCGTTCGGATATCCTCAATTTCTGTTGTTGTGTATGCGCCGGTCTTTTGCAACTCTGCCAGCACCACATCCATATTTTCATAGATACGAACGAGTCTTTCTGGGCTGTCAGTCCACTTGTCTATTCCTATCTCCCAACCAATGTTGGCAGCTTTGAACGCATCTTGCCACGCGACGGTCTTATCTAACTCCCAAAACCTTCCATTAAGCAACGAACCAAGTTTGCCACCTTTTTTATTCAGCGACTTGCGAGCTTCTTTTTGCTCAGCGTTTGCCTCGCTAAAAATTTTGTCAGCCTTTTCTCTGCCGAGGTATGAATCTATCTCTGCCTGATTCAGCTTTTCAAGCTCATCTCTGGTTTCTTTGATGGCATCCTTATAATTAAGGATTGCCTTCCCTTCATTGTCATATCCTTGTACAATCTGGGGAGAAATCTGGACGAGGCTATCAATGATTTCAAGATAACGGGAATATTCTTCCTGAGTCAGGCTGATATTATCGCCGTTTTCATCTACACCCTTAGATAAAGCATTAAACTCATCTTCCAGTTCGTTGACTGTCTTTGTGTTGGTAGCAAACGCCTCTTGAGCTTGCAGATAAGTTTCTCTGACCTCTTTGCCAGCTTCGATCATTTCTTCGGAAGAATCAATGAATTGCCCGAAAAAATTGATCGCCGTCGGAAGCAATGATACAAGGGTGACTATCCACCCAAACGGATTAGTTACAATCGCAGTCTTGAGTGCTGTCCAGAATCCGACAGTGACTGCCTTCAATGTCTCCGTACTGGCTGTGGCGGCTTTTTCGGTGGCAATATAGCTTAATAGCGCACGAATGCTATCCTTTTGCGAATCACTCAGATCATTGGATGAAAGTGCCGCCCGCAAATTAGCCGCAGTCATCTTGTCTGTCTCTTTGGCATTAGCCGCTTTCGCCAACGTAGACGCATCAATACCAGTGCGCTCGGCTACATGACTAATTGTTTGTTTCCGTATGACAGAAACACCCTCTATCATTTCGAGAATGGCTTTACGCTCTGATTCACTCAGTTTTGCCATTCCCATTGCCACATTCCGTTGAACCTTGTCTAAATCCGCCAACTCCGCAGCGATACCGCCAATGGAGCCGCCCCAAGTTTTAGACGCACTCACCTGTTTCATTTCGCTCGCCAAGCCAGCAACAGACTGTGTGATTGTCAAATCCGCCTGACCAAAGGCGTTTTGCTGTTGACTTTAGAATAAGCGCATGATATAATGGTGATAACAAACAAGGAAGATAAAACGTCGAGGAAGATAAAACGTCATGGAAATTGTCCCATACACAACTCATGCTTCAAATTTAGAAGCGGCACTTAATGCAGAAAATAGAGTATATGCCGCCACTGCGGAATACATTGGCTTGCAAGTCCCGGAAGAGCCATCTAAGAGGCGAGTTGTACAACCAATTCCTCCGAAGCGCAGATTTAATGGTGATCGTCCGACGCTAATGAGCTGCATCGAAAATCCGCTGGAAGGATGCTCTTTTAAGGAGGGGTTGGGTATAATCAGCGGTATTCTTTCGTTGATTATCGCCCCATACTACCTGATAGGTACATTTCTTGATTTTTTTGAAGACACGGGTGCATTTGTAATTTATAGCATTTTTTACGCCATTGTACTTATTTCTGTGATATTGGCATTTTTTGTGCGTTCATACAATGCAAAAGTTGAAGAATACGATCAGGACGAGCTTCAATATAACAACGAACTCAGAACATATCAGACGAGGCTGAAATACTACGCACTTGAAATCCAAAAACGTGACGCCGAATATCAGTCTGGTATGGAACAATACACCAAGACCAAAGAATCATTTGACCGCTATGTAACCTCCCTCGCCGCCAAGCACGAAGAAGCAGTCTCCAAACTCGAAAAAGCTCTCTCAGATCTCTACGCAGAAAACGTAATCTTCCCAAAATATCGCAACCTCGTAGCCATTACCGCGATCAATGAGTATCTCGAAAGCGGGCGCTGTGACAAACTGGAAGGAGCCGACGGAGCTTACAACCTCTATGAAATGGAACTTCGTCAGAACATCATCATCGGGCAGCTTTCCAACATCATAGATAATCTGGAAGCCATCCGAAATAATCAGTATTCCCTCTACGTTGAGTTAAAGCGAGCAAACGAAACCGTTGAAGAAATCATCTCAGAAATGCGTGACATGAACCGTGACGCTAAGCTCCGAACATTTTACGATGGGGTTATCGCTCTGGCTGAGACCTCACCGCGATATTCGTTTGGAGTTATGATGTAAATGGGTATAGAAAAATCCCACTCAATTCCGGGTGGGATTTTTATATTCGGTTTATCCATGATTATATGCAGAATAGTCAAAGTCAAATCCAATCACATACATCAAATTGGGATGTAGTATATCGTATTTGCATATCAGTCTGTATTTTTGCTCACAAAATCGAAATACGCAAACTTTGCTGTCCCTGCTTACAATTTGAGTATTGTCACATACACATTTCATGGAGTCTGATAATTCTAAATTTCGTTGTATCTTCGTGTCATATATGCGGCAACATCTATGATGCGCTCCATGCCTTATCCTCCCTTCTGTTTATTTTATTTTATCACAATTTGTCTGTAATTACAATACATTTTTGTCTTTTCTTGGTCGCGGCGACAAACCGCGTATCATTTTCCCGCGTCAGCGGTTGATTTGGAATACCCCTTCACGATTGGAATAACCAACCGCGCCGACATTATACTCTCTGAAGGTTCTCATTGCTGAGCTTCCCTGCGGATTCCTTTCGGTTCCCGTGCGAGATGATCCAACTCGCAGCCATACAGCCAATTTCGTCGGTTTTGCCAATACTCCCTTGCTATAAAATAGCTCGTTCCGTGTCGCCACCAGAGTATATGTGGGCACAATCATGAAACCCGTCAATTTGGGTCTACCCACAGATTTGACTGCCTTTACCGCATTTACGACAAGCGATGTAACAAAGACAGATCCAAAAAGTCCTAAATTCTCAGTCGCAAAAGCAATCACATCAGAAAACGTCTGCAGTACCGCAACTACGTTTTTGATGTCATCGGACTGAAAAAGGCTCTGCGCCACGCCCACCCAAGTTTCCCGGAGAGCGTTCAGCCGATATTCAATCGACTGATAAATATTGTTCATTTCTGCCTCGGCGCTTCCGGCAGAATTTTTCATGGTTTCGATTGCGCTCGATGCGCTCTCGAAGTTTTTCAGAATTGCAGCACCAACCTGAGCGCGATTCTTGCCGAACAGCGTTTCCAAGAGGTTTGCTTGATTTTTATCGTTTAATTCATCCCAGATATTGGAAATGTCGTTTAGAATGTCATAGGTTGAGCGATATTCATTTCGTGTATCGTCAGTAAAAATACTTATCCCGCGGAAGCCATTGCTGGCAACCTTCGTGAGATCTGCGATATCGCCAGTGAGAGACGAGATTTCTTCTGAAAATTCCTCGGTTTCTTCATCGTAACCGCGGATACGTAAACTGATTCTTGATATTATATGCGGTCGCAACTCGCATAAACTTTAGGTTAATAGGTTATCTAACTTTCTTTCTTTTAGTTGCTCGATGATATATTGCTTCATGTTTTTGCGTTCCCAATACGGTACAATTATCATCGAAATATTATGATCCCTACAATAGTCGATCTTTATTTTATCTCTTAGGGAGGTCTGCGTGTAGATACGCATTTTCTCTGGATCATTTCTACCGGCAGGATAAGCCGGATAGTAATGTTGTTCTCCGTTGTACTCAAAGGCAACATTGTTTTCGATATTGAAGGCGTCAAATTTGAGCCGTCTTCTATAGACGCACCCGTCTATCTTGTGTTGCGTGACATACTCGATTCCGAGTTCATCTAAGGTGAGTAACATTGTTTTCTCTCCGAGCGACATAGAACACATCGGGCACCCTGCAGTTCTGTTCAAGAGATTCGCCGGAACACCCATCCATTCATGTCCATCAAGCAAGCACTTGCAAAGGATTTTCGTGTGTGTATTGACATAACTCCCGAGAACTAAAATATCCGGATTGACCGTATGTAATTGCGCAACGAACTCGTCATGCTTTTTGGTTTCTCCGGCAATAGCTTTTGCCTTACCGCAAATCGGACATCCACATCCCATCTTTGTCAGGCAACTCGTGCTGGTTGTCCATACATTTCCGCATATTTTGCATCTACACGTAATTGGTTTGTTAATACCGATATAGTCGGAGATAATTTCAACATTTGGATTGATAACCTCTCCGCGGATGTCATCTGTTGTTTTATACCGACCAGTACAAAAAGCGCACCCATGAGAATAATGCATGAGATGATACCAGTCCTTGCTCTGAATACCCTTCTCTGTATGCCGTGGGCAAATAAATTCTACGATATACCCCCTACCTTTTTCGTAATGGTATCCGACATAATCGAGGCATTTATCTTTACAATATTGTTTATAATCTTCTTCTGAATACTTTTTCGTACATCTTCCTCTTACCTATAAACCTAAAAATTCTCATGCCCTCGCATGAGAATAGACTATTCCTTGTCCCTCGCATCACTGCGGTAGGGTCATACCTTTTCGATTTAAGGGGTTTTCACCCACGCCTTAGCTTGCGCCCTACGATTATTGACACAGATATTCGGGATTTCCACCCTTATTCTCCAGTCCGTGTCTCGACATGAATCCAGTCGTTGAACCTTCACCCTCGTCTGATAGCTCATGGTCTGAGCATACGTTAGGGTGCTTGGATGCAGAGCTGTGATTATTACAGCGTTTAGGCTTTTGACCATGCGCCATCCTATCGTTGTTTCTACTTTCGTACCATCATAGGCTCCTTTCGGGTCTATTGTGGTGATAGGCTTTACACTTTACCTGCAATTAAATATGTTCTGCTGTACATATTCCTATATACAAAGACAATAGTTTGTCTTCAGCGCATTCAATCTGTTACTTTCACTCAGCTATGAGTTACTAACCATCGTAAGATGGCGGATAAGTCCTTCGGCTTATCTCTCACACTTCATTTTCGATTATTCTGTGAGTTCGGACTGTATGTTCACCCCGCATCACGGGGGAGTGGCGAAACCGGATGCGTCGCCGTTCCGGTGTTACAGTCTCTCGGCATTCTTTATATTATGTAATAAAGTCTTTGCTCGGTCTTGTCCGTCCCCGGATTTTAACCGATATAGCCACTTTCTCAAGCTACATTACTGTAGCTCCGGGCAATCATTTTACCCGCTTCTCTCGCGTCTCTCGTGATTTCAATCGCCGCAGTCGCGAGCGCAATCGTCTGGTCAAACGTATTGTTCGCCGCAGCCATCGCAGAAGACGATTCGAGCAGGGCGTTTACAATATCTGAGTTGGTAACTGCATATTTGTTACCTATTTCATTTACCTTCGATATAATCCCGTCAAGAGTATCCTCGACTTCAATATCAAACGCCTTGATGATACTGATAAGCCCGTCTGTCGCGCTGGAAATGTCAAGGTCTTCCGAAATTGACGAGAAAATAGACGAGTTTCGCGCCAGCACAGCTGCTTGATTCAGGGTGTAACCAAGACGCGACCACTCAGCGGTTTGGGAAATAACTTCCTGCGTCGTTGATCCCAGTTCCTTTGCGGTCTTGTTGGCATTCACATAAAATCGCCGATACTCGTCCGAGGTTGCTTCCGTTGTCTTTCGCAGATCGATCATGGCGGTATTCAGATCAATTACAGATTTAATACCGCTCTTGGCAATGCCAAACGCCTTAAACAGAATAGTAGTAGCTGAAAGCCACTGTGTTACCTTTCCGAGATTGTTCCTCAGCGTGTCGAAGAACCCCATCGTGTTCTTCCCTGCCGCCTTAACCTCAGATTTGAATGCTGCAAATTGTGCCTGCCATCTTTCCAAAGCCTGAGGGTTATCTATCGCTTCATACGATTCTTGGAGTTCATCGAACACCTTATTCAGACCCTTGTCGGAACGGAATGCACTCCACTGTCGTGAAATCGCTTCAAGGGCTGCCTTCGCTTTCTTGAGGTTGATTTCGTACTTGTCATCGAGCAATTCAATTCGCTCGGTGCGTTTCAGGGCAGATATCTCCTTGTTGCAACCCCGGATTGCCTCTTGCAGATTTCCCCACGCGGATATCTTTTCTTTGTCGGTCTTTGCATTCGCAAACTCACGCATAGCCGTATCCATCTGCACGATACGGTTTTTGAGTTCCTCAGTCGGGTTGGCGAGCGTCGCAAACCGGGTGTGAATATCGCTGACAACGCTCGGCATCGTCTGCATCGCCTTGGTAATATTGTTCGCCTGATCTGCGAGTTCCGCAGCCTGCGTGTTCAGCTCTGCCCCGCGCTCAACCTGAGATATGATATATTCGGCACTTTTCTTCGACGCTTGAGCGACATCGTCATACGCGGAAATTTGAGATCGAATAGCGGCAGCATTTTCATTCTGAATAGCCAGTTCCTGTTTCAGAGCGGCATATTTTTGCGAACTGCTGTCTGTCTGATTCATCTCCTTCATGATCGACAGAGACTTATCTTTGGTACGACTCAGCGCGTCATAGAGCTTGTCAAGCTCACGAACGCGCTCAGAAAACGCAGCCACCCTCGATTTCAATGTGTCGAAATCGTTGAGGAATCTTGTGAGCCCCTCGCCGCTTGAAACAGAATCAAGTGTACCGCGTAGCTCGGTCATGGATTTCTCGAAATCCTGTGTGTAAAGTCCTGCGGATTTGAGCTTGCTGGCGTACTGGTCGAGCTCATTTCCCTTCTCGATCTTGATCGTGCCAATATCCTTCGTCCGCAAGCTGGTCGCCACATACTCCGCGTTTTGATATTCCTTAATTAAACGCTTCAGCGCCGCGATCTGGCTTTCAATATTCGCCTGTTCTTGCTTGGAGAGTTTCCCACTGTTGTTTTGGAGAGAAGCAATAGCGACATTCACGTCGGAAATAGCACTCTCAACGTCGGCGATATGCCCTTCGTCAAGTAGCTTCTTTGGCGAAGACAGCCCTTGGTAAACAGCGCTGAGTGAAGCAACTGCATCAACCTGCTTCCTGATATATGCAGATCGCTCGTCGTTGTTTGCCGCGATGACCTTTTGAGCCCTTTCCTCTGCCTGACGCTGTGCTTCAAGATTGAGTGCTACATTTTTTGTGGTAATTACAGCGTCTTCATTTTCCGCGTTATAGGTTTGGAGCAACGATACAGACCGACCAAGCTGATCTGTCCCCTGTACTGTGAGCGACAACAGAGATTCTGCCTGTCCTTTCGCCCCCTCCCATTTCGCCGACACTCTGTCGATCTGGATACCCATATCTCCGAGGCTCTCGGACATAGCGGAGATTATGTCGTCATTCGCGCCTATAGCCTGAAGCTCATCGTGGAGTTTCCGTGCCGACGTGTCGTCCAGCGATACCTTGATTCCCACCGGATGCGCTGATAAAGTCTTACTAACCGCGTGTACATATTGTTGCGCTTGTACACCGGCGTGTTCATCCAGAGAAACGCGGATTTTTATATCTCCGCGTTGATTTACTTTTGCGGCAATCGAAGGGAGCTGCGACGAAATCTTTTGCGCCGATCCTTCTTCGTCCGCCGATAATGTCGTCGATAGAACTATTTTCAGATCTTCATCTCCCATGATATTCCTCCCTTCTCTTAAAAGTCTACATTTCTAATCCCCTGTCTGCGTAACCCGGCAGCCAGACTCACAACGTGCATCCGACTGCGTTTCAGATCAGAAATTGTTCGCGCCGTAAATGGACGCGGAGCCATATACCTGCCTTTTTTAGATGGATAATCATAAACATATCCGCGATAGTTGTGCCCGTATTCGATCAATTCGGGAAGGATTTTGTTGTCAGTAACATTCGAGTTATCAATGCACCCGCCCAGATTTGGTACAGTACGGTTCACAACAGCCATACGACCGTCTTTTGCCTTTCCGCCAAGGATGCGGATGTTCTCCATATCGCCCATTCCGCCCCAGTCGCCCCGCCGATCATACAGCTTCGGTTCGTATACGTCGTACACTTCCTCTTTGATCGCAACTGCTTCTGTGACCTGCACAACCTTGAAAACCTCGCGGTTCAGAGCATCATCAATCTTCTTCGGCAGAACTTTTGTATTCGCGTATTGCAAGGCGTCCCGAATTGACCCGAACTCCATAGTCAACCCTCAGATGCGCCTTGATATGTCAGGATAGCCTCCACGATATTAGTCTCAGCGGTTGCTTCGGACAACACCTGTGCGTATTTCATCAAAGAATCCGTATCGATGCTGGCAATTTTATTTAATACGGCTTTTGCCTCATCAGCAATTTCATCAATTTTTCTCAAAAGATCGCTGTTCGTCGTATGACGATTAGCGTAATCCACAACCGCAGAATCACACACCTCGTTCAGATATGCGGTCAGTGCTTTATACCTGCCATCAGAAAGATCGTCGAAGCACAGCGTATCATACATATCCGCCATTGCATCAATATCCATCAGGCTTTCACCATCATCGCCGCGTTCGTTTCGCAGGGACAAAACAGGGAGGTCAGTACAAATCTGGATGACAGTTGCCTTAAATACGGGTTGGTAATATTCCGGGCGGTAATTCCCTTCTCCGTCAAAACAGGCACTCAGGACACGTCTGACAAAAATCCCAACTTCCGAGGCAGTGAGCTTAGTCTTGATATGTACGACAATCTCACTGTCGCCAAACGGATATTTCTGTTCAATCACAGTATTTTCAGGCATTTTTGCCTTCATATATTTTCGCATCGTTTTAACAGCAATTTTCTTCATTCGCAATTTTTCCTTTCTTTTCTGCGAGCTTGGCATATTTGCGCCTTCTCGCGCATTCTTCATATGAAATCCATCCACCGTACTTGGCAACAAATGTGACCCAGATATAATCAATGTCTGGATACACGTACCAGAATAACTTTCTTTTCAGCTTCGCCACAGCGTCCGGCATCCCCTTAATATCGATAACACGCTCGTGCCCGTCAGCATATTGGATGTAAAAATCAGCCACATAAGTAATTGCTTTGACAGTTTTGGAATCCTTTGTAAATTTCGGTTGCAGCACATAAGGCTTCTGAAGCTCATAATGACTGATCTTGCCGCTTTCCACACCGGGCAAAACAACATCGCGGTAGTACCGCATTTCCATCACACTGTCGAATACAATTCCGTTGAATGTTCTCTTAGACGTTTCCTTCTCAACATTGTATTTTGTTCTTGATTTCGTCATCGTCAAAAATTGGGAGGACAAGAAAACTGTCCTCCCTTCCTCGTTCTATGAAAATATATCTTCGAGCAAAGCCCGAACGTCAGGCTTGTACTCCGCGTTACTATTCTCTATGCCATGACGGGCTAACGCCTCACGCGCACAACTTTTGTCATGCGTAGTGCGGTATTCCATCAGGACGCATAAAATATAGTAATGCGTTAATGTGTCGGTGTGGATGCGCCAACTCTTGTTATGCTCGCAAATACTGCAAGTTTCGTATGACGTCCCGCACACCTTGCACTCCCGGATCATTCGGTGAACAGGAAGTAGCAGAGTTCCGCAGAATCGGAGCAGTAATCCTTCAGCGCAGAGAAGGAGAACGGGTGCGTACCCTCGGTCGTCAGATTGATAGAGAAGTTGTTGTCGATCTGTGCCTTCGGGAACACAATCGTCATACGTCTCTTAGCGGCGGAGTTGCAGATCTCAGCCGCAAGGATATCAACGATATATCCCGCCGCGACTGCGTTTTCTTCGGATTTGTCCGTAAGTTTCAGACCGCTTGTAGCGGTAAACTCATACAGCACACCGATCTGTGCAGCATCAACATCATCGGGAAGCGTAATAATCTTTCCGGAAATAGATGCGTCATCTTCGCCAGAACCGACAGCCAGAGATTCTCCGACGTTTTTGTCCTCGGTCATCAGGTAAATGTAACCCGGTGCCGTTTTAGGGGTGTGAGTAAGCGTTGCCGTACTGGAACTGCTCGAAGTCACGACATCAATAACCTCGAACAGCTTACCAGTAATAGTAGTCTCAGAGCTTGCTTCTTCCAGTTCGGCTCCAAGCTGTGCTGCAAGCAGCGTGGAAGAAATGACGGAACCCTCGCCAGAGAAGGTTACCCCCTTCGCACCGGCAAACCGCGCCAGCAGAACGCCATCGGCGTCAGTCTTGTCTTTTGATTCACCCGTGAATGCGATTTGAGGGTTCTCAATGTTAGTCATCGTCCAGTCAACCATACCGGTAGTCAGATTTTCCTGCGTGACACGACGGACCTTATCGATCATATAGTCTCTTACAGAAGGCATATTTATATACTTCCTTTCTTGTGATTTTGTGGATCACGAAATCCACATAAGCTCTTTTTTGCTGATTGACTTTGAATCAATCGAGCCGCTATAAACACCGTACATCAGGTGTTCATAATTCTTATTTTTCTGGACTCTTTCGACAGAATCCATGAAGACGCCGATGGGTAGCGACCACACATCATCAAACCGATATTTGAACTCCGAACTATTTGTCATTGCTGAAATGAGTGGAAGCAAAATGGATTGATATGGTTTCTTAGTTGCCAGATCACGCGCGTCCTTATCATCCTCGATCATGGCGTCGCGGGTGCTGTTGTTATAACCGGTATCTACATTTTTCTTCAGGTGATGCACTTGCCTGAGATAATCTGTGAGATAATGGTGAATGGAACGGTCGATGATAACCCCGTCTTCGTTGCAAAGCACCAGTTCTCCTACCTTCTGATTCTCGACGATCTGAAACGAACCCACGTTGAGATTTCCAAGCACAATCGACATATCTAACGTCTTGATGGTATTGAAGACCTGAAGAAACCATAAGTATTCATCAATTTGCTCCCAATACGTCTTCATTGACTCCCATATAATCAGCTTGTGGTCTGCTGGAGTAGCACATAGATTTTGAATCAAAAAGTAATACTCACGTTCGCCATAGCTGCAAATCTCATCAAGAGTAGGCTGCCGCATCGTGATATGCTGATTGATCTGATAGTCCCCGCCGCGAAACACACGAAGCGGATCGTTCATCGTCATCAGAAATTGACCGCCTTTCGGTTGAATTCGTGCGTCGTGAACGGAATTTCCCACCCGGAAAATCCATCTGCAAACTGGACTTCCTCGGCTTTTCCGATACGAATACCACCAAGTCCGAACAAATCGTCTCCGCGATTCAGAATCTGGTCTACCTCATTTGCGAGCAAGTCTGCTCTTGAACCCTGAACCAGATCAATCTGATCTTCGTTACAGATAACGTACACAATGATTCCAGTTTCTTTTACCACATTTGTATCCGCATAGATTACGCGGCTGCGCATCGTAATAAAATTTTTATCCCTGACAGTAGTGCCCGGTATGTAAAAATGCTTTTTTACATAATTCGCCGCACAGCTTCCTCCACCGGTTTCGATATTCCGGAAAGTTGCCATATTGTTTCCGGTATTCATTAGGAGGTTTACCACGTTTTGATTTTTAAGCAGAGCTTCTCTGAGCAGTTGCTTTTCTTGAATAATTGCATCAAAGTGTGTCATATTCCCTCCCTACCAATTCGCCACCGTCAGCACGATGTCCGCAGACGCTGATCCGCTGACCACTCGCACGGTAATGGTGCGTCCGACAGTTTCTTTCAGATTCTTGGTGCGAATCGATATCTTATTGCCGTCCCTCGCGGTACTCTCACAAACGTCTTCTCCGTCTAAAACGATATAATTAAACGAATTCGTTGGCATCGGCGGTCCGCCCGTGGACGACGCAAGAACAAAAAGTTCTTTTTTCTCACCGACTATGACAAGATCGTTCTTATCGGGATCTATGATTGATATTACATCCGTTATAGACTCACTACGAGTGGGGTAGTAATCCGCCACCATCAGCTCGCTGTTGTCTGTCGCTTCGTTATACGGTGTTTCAACGACCGACCATCGAATAATCCCACCATCCGTTTCATCACCTACGGCGCGAGATACAGAGTCTACCTGCGTGATGCGATACGCCGTCGGATGACGGCGATTTCTATCCATCAAAAATCGGAATCTATCATCAAGCATAATCGTTTCCGCATTATGCGGTACATAGATCAAATATGAAGCGTCCCCAATAGCAATGTGTTCTCTGTCGTTTTCCCCTGTTCCATATTGTGTAGCATTTTCTACATAAATGGGATAATCGACAATTTCACCGCTGAGCGGTGAACGAAAATGTAGCGTATATCTACACTTCCACAGAACCGCCTTCTCGTAGATACGGTTATTGTCTGGCATGGTTGCGACCAGCCAGTACGCAGAATTCTCGGATGGAGTTGTAGTTTCAATATATTGTCCGCACTTCAAAACGCCGATATCGGTTAAAATCTGTCGGATAATGGACCCGCTCTCCGAATCGCTGGTAACATTCTGGATAATCACACGATGATTTTCGGGGTTTGCAGATAATCTCCTGTCATATATTTTAACCTGAGACCCGAGAAACGAATTCAAAACTTCGTTAAACCCATCAGCACCGTAGGCGTAGAATTCACAATCTTCAAACCCGCTGTTAAACGTGGGTTCCTTCATGCGATACCAGTCTTTTGACTCCCACATCGTAAATCACCACCTTAACCATAAGCCGGTGTTTTCTGCCGGGTTAATAGAGTTTCCACATACGCCACCTGATCGTCATATTCTTGCTTGGTAACACGCTT
Organism: uncultured Bacteroidales bacterium; assembly: GCA_937907165.1. Taxonomy (GTDB): domain Bacteria; phylum Bacteroidota; class Bacteroidia; order Bacteroidales; family Paludibacteraceae; genus UBA1181. The sequence continues at coordinate 19,547 of CALCUH010000010.1, forward strand.
GGTGGCGTCCTGCCCTGTGAGCTGTACATCTTTACCGATGATTCCGTTGAGCGCCATTACTCTGGAAAGTTCTCGCTTCAGGTAAGAAGCATACACCATCTCCGCAAGAGTGTTACAAACCACCTCATCGACTTCGCTGTCGAAGTCCAGCGTAAGCTCATCGTATGTGATATGTGTACCGATGTTAAGATTGTAATAGGCAACCGCAGAGCGCACCCATTCTGCTTCCAGCTGTTCCGGAATGTCAAATTTCGTCTTCGGCATGGAATGGAAGCGCCGAATTACATCTTCAAATGAACGCGCCATGCTACACCTCCGTTTACAGTTTTGCGGTATTGGCAAGCTGACGCAGTGCTTCTACCTTCCAGTTTTCTACATCGTTTGCACCGGCAGCGAAAGCCATATCTACCAGACAATGCTTCTCGGCGTCAGTCGTCACCAGAGAATTCAGACGCTCGTTGAATTTTGCCTTTGTGCGGATTGCAAGAAGCTCGGTGACAGCAGCTTCAGTCAGCAGAATAGGGGCGGGAATATCTGTGCCTTCAATCTCAAACAGCTTCTTTCGCTGTTCTTCGTCGGCAATTTCAATCCTCGCATGAGCGCCCATCCCGTCTGTGCCAGTAAACATAGGGTTCCCATTCTGGATTTGCAGCTTGACTTCATTAAAAGTCAGCCCCTGATGATTCTTGGCATTAGCCGGGATTTTGATGTCTCCCTGCCCATCGTAGCGCTTAAAATAAAGCGGCCACGAACAGAGATTATTGATTTTTACATTGCTCTCCATTGATTTTCCCCTCTTGAAGGAGAGCCGGGCTGCAGCCCGGCTCATTGTAGTTAGTTATTCGGATTATACCGGCAGGGAGTAGTTGCTGTCAGACAGAATACCGATCTGATCTTCCATGCCCTTGACAAGCTCAGCACCGAATTCAAGATCGAAACGCTGTACGTGCTGTCTGGTAACAACGTCAGCACCCTTCATGGTGGTCAGACCACCGCGCAGGAACATCTGAAGCGGAGAGGTAGCACCCTGAGGAATGAAGAACATCAGACCCTGAGGCAGATACAGACCATATTCGTCGCCGTCTCTCTTAGTCCAGTTGATCGCGTTGGGAATTTCAGTGACATATGCACCGTTGTAGAAATTGACGAGACCAGTCTTACGAATTTCATCGGCAACAGCCTCGGAGCCAAACGGAATAGTAGTAGCTCCAATCGTCTTGTAGCCTTGGAACTCGTTGAGCTGAGAAACAACGGAATAGTCGCCGCTGATATTAACCTTACCATAGTGTCTCATTACCTTGAGCATATCGTCAACGGCCTGCTTGGAAATACCGGCAGATTCCGCAAAGTGCTTGACGCCGCCAGCAGCCTGAATGCCATCATACAGCTTCTTGATTGCGTAGTAAACAACCTTGTTGTTCATATCAATCTTGACCTGCTGAATACCCTCGGCGATGGTTCCTTCAAAGTTGCCAGCCTCGATCTCACGATAGTCAACGGCAAGACCGCTGGAAATCGTCTGGGTTGCAATAGGATAATCGGACTTGCTGAACGCGCCGAACGGCACATCGCCGGAAGAAGCCTGAATACGGGAGTCGATGCTTTCATACTTATAGGTATGTACCACAGGGGTGTCGCGGTATCCGATCTTCTTGAACGTGCCCATGAAGTTCAGGACATTGATGGATTCAAGGAGCTTGGGTTCGATTGCAAACTTGACGAGTGCGTTGATCTCGGAAATGGCGTTTGCATCATCTTCAGCCGCCTTTGCGCCGATAGAGCGAATCATTTCGACATTCTTGTCAAACGCTTCACCGGTAATCTTGGAATTTCTGCCTTCTACCAGCGCGGAGAAAACTTCGACTACCGGAGACTTTTCCTTGATTCTACCGGTGTCAGTATCAGGCTGCGCATTTTGCAGATTGATTTCACAAAAATCGTTCATTTTTTGTCTCCTTTACCTTGATTTAGATCGTGCCGGGATCTTCTTCTTCTGCGGCAGGAACCACGCACTGTACATGAATCACAGCCAGAATACCAGCACCCATATATGCGGTCTTTTCGATGACTTCAAAATACACGCGATACCCGGTAACGTCTTCAGCGACTTCAAGTGTACCGGACGTACCGAACACAAGAGTGTCGCCAACTGCCAGATCTGCATACGTTTCATCGATCTCAGTGTCGGCAAATTCGATTTCCATATTATCTACGGTTGCGAGATCGTCAGCTCTGACGTGTTCACCGGACAGAACCTTCCACGGTGCATTGATAAGCGGTACGTCAGGCTTGTCGCAAATGTTGGTGACGATGTACTGTACGGTCTTCGCCTCGTCGTCACTTGCAGGCAGCGTAGCAGTCTTAGCTACACGGTCGATCAGAACGCCCATACCTACCATAAGGTCGCTGGCAGCCTTGCAGTATGGGACGTTTTGCACGTTCTTAAACGCGCCGATAGTCTTATACTTCATACTTCTTTCCCTCCATAATTAAAAAATGTCGGCGTCTTCGGACTCATCCGAACCACCGGCATTATCATCGAGATCGTCATCTCCAAAAACATCGAGGCTGTTGACCTCGTTTGTCTTCATCTGCCGATTTACGATCTCCGTGCAGATTTTACCTACGATTGCATCAATCGTAGCGGTATCAGGATTTTCGCGGTAAGCGTTGATTTCGGTTGTAGCAACGCCCTTCTGCTCGTCCGTATACTTTGCGAGCGCGTCATCGAGCTGCTGAATTGCCTGCGCTTTCTGCATTTCTGCAACCGCAGAGTTAGCCTCCGCCAGATCGTTCTGAGCAGAAGTCAGAGCCGCGTCCTTTTCCGCAATGTCAGTCTCATACTGAGTGATCTTTGCGTTCAGTTCGGCAATCTTTGCGTCGCGTTCACTCACATCCTGCTTGAGCTGGTCATTTTCAGTCTTGAGCGCATCACATTTACTGTTCAGCTCAGTGGTAAGCTGCTCTACACCAGCCTTAATCTCATTGAGAATCTCTTCGTTCATATCTTCATCTTCCTCCTTCCGTCCAGTCTGTTGATTCAGCTCCATCACAATCGCCGCTTCATCAGCAGGAGCCACCCCCAAAATCGCGTAACCGCTGTAGTCATAAAACATCGGCACACGGCCTTTTTCTTTCCAACCATCGGAATAAATTATATGTTTATCGTTTTCTGGTTTGCCGACAATCTCAACAGAACCTTTCACACAGGATTCCTGCATATGTTGCCTAAGCCATTCCACGAATTTTGGGTAACGCATTTCATCAAGCGTTCCTTCGCCAATCAGGACACGCTTGTTTTCGCCATCAATAACAATATCGTCGATATATGCTTTGTCGAAGTGCCCCACCATAGTGGCGTCCTCGAAAAGCGGCATATTGTCTTTAATATCGGTAAGCCCATGCCCATATGGTGCGTCGCGTTCTTCGTTGATAAACTCCGCGACAATGGACATACCGATCACAGATGGTAAGTTATTTCGTGTGAATGTTTCGTTCCACGAAATACCATTGCCTTGAAAGTGGTCGGGATCCGGGTGAACCTCGTGCAAAACCATCTTGATAGGGCGACGACCCGTGATGACATTTTTTTCTGCAACTTCAAAAAGTTGAAAGTCCATAACCCTACCTCCTTATGTATCTGACGGCGACGGACTCAGATTGCCGCCATTCTGGATTGTGTTCTCAGTTGAAGCGTTCCCTGTATTGCCATCAACGTCTGATCCCGGTTCGTCCTTGCCGGTAATGGTGAACGAAGTCTTATGAACCGGATACCGATTTTCATAATCTTCTGCCAACTCATATTCAAGCAATGCGACATATTTGCTCGGATTGATACCAGCCGCAGCAACCCATGCCGTCAAGCTGCCTTTGCCTCTCGCGTACAAATCAGCAAAATTCTTAACCCACTTCTCCCGATTAACAAAAGTAACCGGTAAAACAAAAAACTCCGGAGTGTAATCCGGGTCTTTGATGACGCAATAGTTTAAGCACTTGTTTAATTCGTTGACAATTGCTTCGATCCATGTATAAACATTGTTTGAAATCAATTCGATATTCAAAGTTGCTGTTGCGTAGTTCCCTTTTGATGAACCATTCAGCGCTGAGGCGGAGAAGCCAATGTCCTCGTTTACGTCCTCTGTGATCGCATTTTCATTTTCTTCATCGAGCAGAGATACGTCAACAGGCAAATGATCCATCTTCGTCCCTGCCGCAAGCGAGAAGAAAGAAATTTTACTCGATGTATGTTGCGTCAGCGCGGACTTTACGGTGTCATGCTGAGCTTTCTGCTGACCTTCAGTCAAAGCAGACTTGCCCTTGTCCTTCCCTTCCGGAAAAGTCTCGTAGTAGATTTGATTGTTTACCGTATCCAGAACATGACGCTTCGTGTTGATGAAATACTTGGCGTACTGGATATCATCCAATGCGGCAACCGCAAACGGAACCCCAAACGGATCATTCATCCCGCTTTTGATTTTATGAACGATTGTATGTCTCCAATCGAGACGCAGCCACGATGCTCCGGTTTTGAACCCATTATCCCTGTACTTCTGCCATGCGTTGCGGATTTCAAGCGGCATTGCTGCCAGACGTCGCTTTAACACACCGTCTGAAATGCCATCGAAGTACCGCAAATCGAAGGCAACCTCATAACAATTATCGTGTCTGCCGATAATCCGGGTATACTTCACCGGTAACGGAATTACGGTGATTTGATTGCGAACTGCATTCGATTCCATAAGATCGTCTACCTCGATATCATTGAGCAACATCGCCTGCGATTGCGGGGCGTTGTTTACTTCGAGGTACGCCACATACATGCCATCATTGGCACACTTGAAGATACCGTCCCGGATCACTTCCTTGTACCGGATCTCGCACAATGCGGATTCCATGCGATCATGCGAGACGCGATACCCGCCACGACTGCCCGTTTCGTGTTTCGGCGAAGCAGAGATTACATAATCAAGAGAATGTAAACTCCTCAGTCCGTCGATCGCGGTCGTAATAGTACCGTTTGAGTAATACGCCCAGTTTGCCCACTTCCGCAAACTTTCAATGTGCCGCATGGGGTTTCGTGCCATTCGCTCGATCTCAACGATTGAGTATGGCGCTTCCCGGCATTCATCTCCGTTCATCAGATTTACAAACTCAGCACCGATTTCCGTGCTGTATTCGTATTGTGATGTTGCCGTAACGGATTGTTTCAAGTCATTAGCTTCAAAGTCATCGGGAGGACGCGACGGGCGACTTCCAAAAAGATGAAACCTTGTTCTGTTTGCCATCTGATCCCTCCCTTCTTAGTTGAATAAAGTGACAAAGTTGTACTGCGAATCATCGTTGAATAAATCTTTTTCAAGCAGATCAACAAAATAGTTTCCGTATGACACGGCGGTATAACGATCCTTCCGCATACCCGGTCGTTCAGCAACTCGAATGATATTTGTTTGCGGCATAACGGTGTATTCGAGCGCAATCATCTCGTTGATGAGAGCAATCGTTTCGAGATAAGGTCTTTCATAGAACAACTGTGTGTCAAGATCTGCCATCGCATATTCCGGCACAAGATTGTTCAGTTCCTCAATGCCTTCTGTGTGATCGATCATCAGTTCAACCATTTTGCTGTCAAGCGCGTTTCTCATGCTGATAGCGATTTGGCTATTGAGTTCCAACGAAGCCTTGATGGAATAAAGAACCGGCTTCTGTCCCGTAATCACAAGACGAGAAGCAACATCTTGGTCGTTAATACACGTCCAAGGTTCATACTCCGTGTTGCGATCTTCGTCATAGAGAACTTTAGCAAGTGTGTCATAGATACTTATACCCGCGTTTCTCGTATCTAACACACAATAGTCGGCGTCAAAATCAGCAAAGAGCTGTTTGATCCTGATTGCCTGTTTCGTTGTTTCCGGTTCGTCTTGCGGCTCCAGATATACCACCTGTCTGCGGTATCCCTGCTTCGCCTCGTAATAATCACCGGTGGCATTTGTCACCTTATATTCCTTACTTGACGGCAAACACCGGATACAAGCAAAAATAGAATTGTCGTTCCCCGCTCCGCCTTCTGGCGCAATATCGCAGGCGACAATTCTAACTTCTCCCTCAATTTTGGGAATTGTATGTTTGTTTTTGATATGAGCGATCACATCATCATTGCGACGAGGATAAAATGCTCTCTTGACCACGCGATTCTTTGCCAGCAGCTCGTACTTGAAATACGAATGCTGATTTTCCGCGACCATCTCGTTTTCATATTCGATTGCCCATGTCACCGGGTCAAGTTTCTTTTTCTCCTTAATAAGATAGCTCTTAGTCTTGATCTTATGTTTAAGGGAAATGCTGTAGTCCATTGCAATAACAACGGATGTTTCTTTTACGAACATATCGCCGGACAGATTCTTTATAGTTTCCCACATCCAGTGGCTTCGATACCACGCTGAACTGATATAGATTTCCTTGGGTTCTTCGAGCCAGAAATCATATTCCGGGTATCTGGTAAACGGAACCTGTCTCGCATACAGGAACGGAGATAAAACAGAATCAATGATAAACTTGGCAATCATACGGAATTCTTCGTAAATCAACACCGTAGCACGATAACCACGAGCATTTTCCGTTGCAGGGACAACAATAATCGAACTGGTATTGAAAAATTTGATCTCCGTCTCATTTTGGCTATCCTTGATCGATTCGATCTCAGCCTGTAGTAAAGGGGACTGCGGCAAAATTTCTTTGCATATTTTTTCCGAAACAATCAATCGCGCCTGCTTCTTGGTCGCCGATGCAATAACGATCTTTGCCCCCGGCTTCAAGATTGCTTCCTTACAAGCGTAAACCGCTATGATAAATGACTTCGCCGCTGACCGTGCCGCAACAATGCAGATACTCGGAAAAACGTCCATCAAATGAATGATGATATATTGGTATAGATGTAAAGCAATACCAAAATAAGTTTGAATGAATCTTCCGGGATTCCTGCGCCAGAAAGTCATCCACATCAGAACACGCTCTACGTGTTCCTGATTGGCGAGGTAATGATTGGGCGGAAAGTTTTCAGACAGATGTTTCTGCCGTTCATCCATGTATTTTTCGCATTGAAGATCTGTCATGACTGCTCCGTATCCGACAGAATAAACTCTCCGTCTTTTTCCTTTGACCCGGTGAGCAGATTACGAAGCGGTCTGACCATATAGCGCATGAAGTATTCTTTAAGCTGGTCAAAATCCTCATACAGATGCTTATCCTTGTAGAATTCCGCAGGTGTGTGCTGCTCTATATCACGATACAACATACCAATCGGGGGAAGTTCCTGATCTGCCTCCGCCTTCTTTTTGCGATCCTCAATTTCTGTGGTAGCCGCTTCCAGAACAGACCGATATGAGTTTGCTAATGCACCGATACCGTTTCCGTCTCCTTGAATGCTCTTTTGAAAATTGAGTTTCATATAACAAATTGTGACATAGAGTTCATCCTGTCGCTTGTCAATCGGGATACCGTACTCTTTTTTCCAACTATCATATTCCGTCTGCAACATATCATATTCGCGCTCGGAAAAACCTTCTCCAAATCTGCGAATGACTTGGCGACTGACCCCGGACTTCGTTGGGGTATTTGCTTCTTCCTCTGCACGTCTGGCTTCCTCTTCCTGTTTTGTCGCTTCAATAATCTTGGCGGCCTCAATCTCGGCGCGTCTTTTCACCTCGGCAGAAAACCGCTCTGCGTCTTCCAAAGCCTTCCGTTCTGCTTCTGCTGCTCTTACCGCCGCCTCATCCGCAAGCCTTGCTTCCTCTGCACGGCGCTCCTGCTCGGCAACCTCACTGCGGTGAATAATCGAATCTGAATATGTGCGCCCCGCCGAACTTTGTGCCAGATTTAACTTGGAAACATAAATGCTGAAGCGACTCTTACCGGGATTATTTTTGCGTGAAGCCTGCCACGCCGTATCATCAAAATACATATCGGTGACTTGGCAGATCCGCTCCATCGCTAAATCCTCATCTTGTTTATAGAAGTCGAGATACTTCTCATACAGTTCTGAGACACACTTTTTGCAAAGTGTCATATATCCGTTGTTCCCGGCATACAACGGTGATTTGGAGGCGTTAAAATTACCTTCCTGTCTTCGATATTTGTAGCCGCAACACGAACAAGGATATGCCGCTACTGATTCTATGGGTAAACCGTCGTCCTGCGCGACAGCAACTTTGTTTGTTCTGCTGCGCGTAGTTGCCGGTGCTTTAAGTTGTTTCTTTGGCATAATACCTCCTTGCGTCACGTCCACGATCTCCATGAACCTATTGCGAGAGGCGGGAATCGAACCCGCGGCCTTCGCCTTATGAGGGCGACGAGCTGCCACTGCTCTACTCCGCTATGTTGTGATATCTGACAATGTCCGGATGGCGAAAATCAAAATCACAATTCCAAATTAAAAACCCTTCCGCTGGGCTACACTTGGATGACGATACGGGCAGGACTTGAACCTGCGTTCCTTTTAGAGAAAACGGTTTTCGGGACCGCTGCATTACCAATTATGCTTACCGTACCAAATGGGTGGGGTGGGTGTTGCGCCCACTACTCCGCTTTCGCGGAACCAGATTTACAGTCTGGCGCGTTTGCTGATTCGCTACCCGCCCTTATAGCTGCCTGTGAGACTTGAACTCACGACCTTCAATTTACGGGACTGCTGCTCTACCATCTAAGCTAAGACAGCGTCAAGGCTTGTGCAGGGGTTGAACCTACGACCGCTCGCTTAACAGGCGAGTGCTCTGCCACTGAGCTAACGAGCCGGATTACTGGGGTGGACGGAATCGAACCGCCGAATGTGGCAGTCAAAGTGCCATGTCTTACCGCTTGACTACACCCCAAGACAAATATACACAAGACGGATTCTGGTAGTCAAATTAAAAGTTTGATCCATAAAAATTGCTGTTACCGTCTTCAAAGCAAACAACGGGATTTGCACCCGCCCCGTCGGTTTGGAAGACCGAAGTGCTACTACTAACACCATGTCTGCACACTTTTCGAGACGCGCAATAAGTAATACACATTATTCTATGTGAACCTTAAAATTATTGCTGTAGGCATCTCACTTCACTCACGGCGCAAAAATTTCCCAATCTATAATTTGAAAATTTTCAAATTGCTGTACGCGCCATATCTTATTCTTCGTTTTCCTGCGGCATAATGTTCAAGTTTTCCACATCACCGCTTTTGATGCTGTCGAGAAAATTTGGGGTCGGCGAGAAATTGATAAATTTGCTCGGCTTCGACATCATGCGCTCGCCTGTGTTAACATTAACCATATTATGGCTTTTTCTTGTTCTGACGGCAAATGTCCCGAAGCCTTGAATCATCACGGACTCACCTTCAACAAGCGCAGCGGCTATTACCGCAAAGATGTCCCTGATGACCTCTTTCGCTTCCTTTTTGCGATACCCCTTCTCCGCAAGCGCATCCACAATATCGTTCTTTTTCATATTCACCTCATTGCTTCACACCGATCTGATAGCAGGCGTCGCGCCCATCTTCCGGTGTAAAAATCATCAATAGCTGTCCCGGCGTAGAGTACAGCCTCTTACCGTTTGCGTATTCATCCGTACCGCAAAGACTGCGGGCGACATAACTCTCAATGTGCAGTTCCTCAAATTCTTCTTGGTGATGCTTATCTGCTAACACGGCATAATCAATGCCCGTCCCGTACTGCTTATTGAAAAGCGTGTTTAGCATCTTCCCCACATTTGAGACGGAATCAAGATCCCCGTGAGTAGCGCACATCTTCCTGCCGCAGACATCGAAATAAAGGAATTCGTAATACTCGGCATCCGGGAATTTTATGTATTCACAATTACCCAATCGCTGCTTGAGCCACCACGGGATCAACCGCTCTGTATTGTCGGCGTGAATACTGTCATGCTTGTTCTGGATGGTACGGAGATGATTTCCGTATGTTGCGTGAATCACCGTTTCTTCTACAGTACCGGCTAAAACGGTAATTGCCTTTGCCAACATTTCGGAAACGTGCATGATTTGCTCACACACCAGTTCTTCGGAAGCAACTCTGGCGCTCACATGAATCGCGCCATGCGCCATATCGCCGAGAAGCACGATATGGAGTTTCCTAACATCATGCAGTTTCAGTCTCTCCTGAACCTTATCCACAAGACGAATTACGCGCTGACGGCAAATATTTGTGTCGTACTGTTCCCAGATATTGTTGGTAACCATCCCATAATGCCAGTCAGCCAGAAACAGCACTGCCTCATTCTTGCCGCCAGTCATTCGCTCGTTTGTCGGAATAACCAACGGGAGTTCCTGATTTAATTTTGACGCCGCCTCAATAAGCGCTTCTTCAAGATGTTCAGATCGCCCTTCCTTAGAAAGTAATTTGTTGAGTTCCCTTCTCTGGTCGTATAACTTCTGAGCCTCTTTTCGCAATTCCGCCGTCTTCGCTTCAACCACGCCGAGATAATCATCACCTAATCTATCTGCGTTCTCGTTTTCCTTTTTCATGAAATACTGCATGACAGCGTATCCGCTATACGGTGTAACCGAGGCCGCCTTGCGAAGGCTGTCACGATGGCAGTCGAGTCCAAGCGATTCTACGATGTCCTCCCATTCGAGATCATCAGGCCTCTGCTCAATCTTGATTGAAATCAACCGCAACCCATACTCATACTGGTCTTCCCCTTCGCACCTTTCGTATTTGGGATTGATAGTCAATATATCACCCCTCAAAACCGCTGCGCAAACTCACGCTCTCTCGCTGAGCGATATTTCCGGTGTTTGTTGTAGTCCTCAACAAACTTCCGTGCAGCCTCATTGGTGTCGGAAATCGTAACCATCAGAGAGTAGATTTCCGTACAGAAATAATGATGGCGCTTCGAGTCCTTCTTCATCGTTCGCGGATACTGATACTGCGGAAACGCTTCAACAAGCCGTTCCTTTTCTTCCTTGCTAATAGGAATCAAAAAAATCACCCTTTACAAAATTATTTTTGGTCGAAATTGTTTTCTTCCCACATGCCCGAAATTTGACATCAAGAATATACCGTTATTTATCGGCTCAAACAACGGGTGCTTTCAGAAGTTTTCGACCAAAAACACCAGATTTTTGTATGTTTTTCGTTAAGTATCGCGTGAAAACGAACGCTTATATCGCTCTCCGTAAATGATTATGTCGCCTTCTTCGTCCGGAACCAGCTTCGCGGTTGGTCTTTTGGAATGCTGGATTGCTTCAAGAAACCCCTGATTCGGCAGGGAAAACAAAAGTGAGAATAAGCTCTGCGAAATATCCTTGTTTTCAGGCGCTTCAATCGCCAAGAGCAGGCGGTACACCGTGTCATCGCTGAGTTTGATGTTGCTCACATAATCATAGCATTCGTTACGAATATCTGATACTATCTGCGATTTATCTGCATTGCTGAGATCAGCGTCCGTGTTCCCCCACACGCCGCGAATTTGCTCCCTCATATTTCGTACAAGCCACAGGATACGCTCGACCTGATGGTACTTCGCTTTGCGGATAGAGCTTGCGTCGTCAAAAAGAAGCAGATCAGAAAAAGGAATGAGGTTTCTGCCCTGCGTAGGGTTCCTGAACTTGTTTACACAATGTTCAAGATAATCCATCGTGGTATCGTGGAACATATAGTTCTTTTTTGAACTGTCGTAATATCCCTTATCTTTTGCAATCACTCCAAAGAAATTCGGCTTGATCTGCCTTCCAGATTCATCCTTCTTCCCGTACTTCTCTTTGAGTTTCTTAATCTCCGCGACACTGTCTACGGCAAATTCCTTTTTCGCTTTGTCGATCTCAATTCCAGAGAGAATGTCAAGTTTGGAAATGTCGTAGTACAACTCCGCTACGTCTTCATATCCCGCGCCGCCGTTAAGCTCGTTCCACATAAGCGTATTCAATTCCTGAGAAAGATTAACAATCTCCCCGATTTTATTTACGGATGTTTTGATATCCAGATCTGCCTGTTCTTCGTTTGTGTACTTTCTGGACACTTTCTTTGATTTAACCAAATTCGTCGGAACAAGAAATCTATCGTAGTTGCGACGGGTCGCATTGACAAGAATTTCGTTATCCGTAAGCAATACCGTATCTGAATCGAAATCAGCTCCGCTGAGTCGCATCAGTAGGTTCTCACCGATGCTGTTCACACATACAACCTCGTCTGTGACATTGACGTACTTGGCTATTTCATCGTTATACCTGTTGGTAGATAACCAATTATTACCAACTGTAACATGCGGAGATCTGCTGCCAAGGATAGCCGTATCAAATGCAAACCGTGTGCTGTAGATATTGCCTGCACCGATCAAACTATCACCGTTAAAGCTCCCAATCGCCGCATACATCATCTCGACAGGATTCCCAAGCAGCGTTGAGTAGTTACCATTCACCAGTACATGCCCGCGCCGGAGCGTCTTCTTAAATGCCTTTATGGCTTCTGTCTTGAAATCATAGTACATTTTGGTTTTCGCAAAATCATCCGTAACACCGAGCATTTGATAAACTACATCGTTAGATGTAGACGCTGCTTTCAGTTCATTATCCAAATGGTTGTATTTGATATAATGCCTGAGTACAGCGGGGTCGCTTGCGATCATTTGCAAATAATCAAGCGATGGCTTGAGAAACTGTTCGACGTCCTCCGGTGTAAGTTGAAGTGTGTTCAAAAGCTGGTAGTGAACCAGTGCCATCTTTCCACCAAGAAAAGGCGGTGGTTTTTCATGCTTCACAACGCCAAATTCCGCGCACTCGTCAAGCAGCGAGAGCCAAGCATCAAGCGACCCAAATTTCAGATATTTAATACTGCTTGGAGTAGTGATTATCTTGATGTCATCGATAGACTGCGCCAGAGTACGCCCACAGAGCTGAGATATGCTTGTGATATGATGGTCTTCAAAAAACTGGCGAATATTGCAGTTGAAGCAAGCAGACTTAAAAAATCGGTTGCGCAGAAGAATCATACCGTATTGGGAATACTCACCCATCAGGCTCGGATCAATTAAAGACTGTCCGTCCCAAATGGTGTTTTTGACGTTTACCGTTTCTTCCCCGGCGACTAACCTTCCATCTTCGTCCGCCCTTACCGCAACTGCCCTGTCCATGAATTCGCTATCGTAATCATCGATCACCAAAAAGTTTTTTGGCTCTATGTGTACAGTTCCTACGATACTGCTAAGCGTAAGTGAGATATACGCCTCATACGCTGCCAAATCGAGCGGCTGACCCGTTTCAATTTTCAAACCGCATGACTGCCATTTGTGCATACGGGGGTAGAGCTTTTCGTCAATGAACAGGCACTTCCCCACCCTTGAGCTACCGCTGGATCGCTTGAAGCGACAATACTGTATACCGTCAACGATGAAACCAGAATCATATAATCTTTTACGGAGTTCAGCAACCCCGTATAGAACCTTCATGCTTTTTCCAAGCGTGTAGACTCCTCCGTCAAAGACAAACTTATCTCCGAGAACGTCGCTTGTCACCGGATGTGCCACGGGTACATCCGTCTGTATTGCGACGAGCTCTCCGCCACGCACACAGATATGATCCCGCAAATCAATATCCTCCGGCAAATATCCGTATTTGATGTAGATGTTCCCGGCAAACCGGTTGAACTCTTTGATGCTGTACTTAAATGTGACGTTTATCACACTTTTACAGTAATCCTTGCCATGTTTGCAAAACGTGAAATCAATACGACGATAAACTCTCTCATATACCTCAGGCAATTTAAGAAGGTCTATACTGTAATCGAGCGTGTTGATAAACTTTCTTGTGTTGATTTCTCCGTCCCCGCCGCGCAGGATAGAATATCCGACACAGCGGTCATTAGAATAATTTGCAAGAAACAAGTCCTTGGCGTCTATTGACAGAATGTAAACTGACTTGTTAGATATGGCGATACCTCCTTATACCTTAATTAAATCTTCCCTCACGAAGAGCCACTTTGGATCTTCGATAAATTCGTATGTATGTGTATTACCATACCTTCTTACGGTAAATACAACATCCGCGTTGTCCTCAACAAACTCACGGTAAGCCATCTGTAGCTCATCGTTTTTCCACGATTTTCGAGACTTAATTCGCTTAACATTAAGCCTCACACGATCTCCGTCCTGAAGATGATCGTCATTGGTCGGTTCAAAGGATTTTATGAGCCGTTCTAAGGTGCGTCTTTGCTTTCGGTTCAGTACTTCCATCATCTTTCTCCTCGTTCAAGTCTTCACTGGACTGTGACTCATCTTGCCGCATCTTACAGTCATCTATGTATTCCTCCACATCATGTTCATCGGTTAACGGTGTGTAATACGGGCAATGACTCAACCGATCGGGGCACTGGTCTCGAAAGTAGCATGTATTGCATTTCATGTAGATATATCTCCTGCCTTAGACCCAGACTCCAAGTGCCTCATCTCTAACATTCTCCTGCTTGCCTCAGCCCTTTGTTCCGGCGAAAGGTTCATCTTCTTGGGCGGCCTGATACTCAACCATTTCTCAGGAATATGAGCCACAATGCTGCCATCTTCATTCTCGACGCAAATCTCAACCTCACCCGGATGTTCCCGCTTAAGTTTTTTGATTTTGTTGATATACTTTGGTTCTGCAGCGGTGATTGTCGCAGTGGTGTGCCCCGCGATATGATCCCACGCTGTTTCTTTAATTTCTTTCATTCAATCATCTCCTCTTTGATTAACCATTCTGTCAGTAAACCACGCATTCGTGAGCTCGGAATGTAAATCCAAATTTCTTTTCGATCACGGATCGCCGAGCGCCAAATCCATTGTAACATTTCACTGACGGCATATCCATCTTCATTAACCACAACACCGCGTGATTCAAAAAAGTTTTTAATACACGGGTTGTAGAAGACATTCACACAGTACGCCAGCTTGTCACGATCTCGATAAGTATTTGTAGCTCTGGCATTGCATGGGACAAAGCAGGAAGCATAGCCCGCCGTATATACATCAGTCTTTTTTGATTTGAATGCCGTCCATATACATTGCGATGATTTGCTTTTCATCTTGTTGAGGAAATAATTTCGTAGATTCTTGCCAATGCGCTCAGACGCTTTCTCTTTTACACTTTCGCGTGATTTTGCTTTTTGGAATTTCACAACGCCTTTATCATACCAGCCGACAGAGAAAGCATACTTATCATCCCCGACCGAATTGAGTTTACTGTCTTCGGATATATGAATCAGGCTTTTCAGCTTCCTTACATACTCCGGCACATACCGTTCCGCTGTGAATCTGTACCCATCATCGCACGGTTCCGTAAAAATGTACGAGAATTTGATACCATGAAGATCAAATAGATAACGCATATACGAGGAATCGAACATAAACGTCAAGATGGTTATATCTCTAAAGGCGTATAGAACCTCGACGGATAATGTCCAGAATAATCCGGCGGGGGTCATGTAAACCCTGCCGCTCTCGATTTGATTCCTAAAATTATTATGCGCCCCATCGTACTCACTGCGGTTCCACTGTAGTATTTGATTATCACCGACGGTGACGCTGCCGCTGCGGAGAAGCATTTCCAAATCGCTTTTCTTGATTTTCACCTCCTCGATAACTTCACATACCTCATCAAGCACAAGATGATACCCCGCATCCCTGATGAGCTGCACAGCCTCGCTGTCAAAATTATGAAACAAAGCATGGGTACTTGCGATATTTACGCCTTTTTTGAGTAACTGCTTTAGGTCACTCATCTTTCCGCCGCCGTAGTTTACCGGCTCATAAAAGGTGCGAGATGCACAAGTCTTCTTTATCCGTGTCACCTCATCAAGATATGGAGTGATAAACAGGTATTTCCCCTCTTTGTCCTCGTTCATCATTCTTATGGCTGCACTCGTTTTACCTGCTCCCATAATCATGTCACACACACGTATCAAGATAACCTCCATTGTTTTTGTTATTTCCCCCGTGGCAGAACATGGTCTCAAGATTTTGTTTTGCCTCATCAAGCTCGTCCCGAATATATTTTTTTATGGCGTCTTCATCGAGCGTCCCGATCCATTTGGATTTGAAAAACTCGACGTCTTTGCGGTAGGCGTCTTCCGAGCAGTCCCCGCATCTATACCAGTCGTAACTATGAATCAAGCAGAACACATCATAAACAAATTCACTGACAAGTTTGTCTTCAAGCGGGTTCAGCTTTCTGACGGCGCGGACGTTTGACTGCATTTTTTTGAGGTCATAGTCGATGGGCACGTCGTATCCGAAGATCTCATATCCGAGGTCGTCATTGTGATAATCGTACAATCCTCCACTCATTTATATCTCCTTTCGCGTTAATCATTTCTGCGATCAATCACCCAAGCTATAATTTTGTCAGCCGCATCCTTCATAAGGTCAAAGACAAGTACAGTGATTACGATTGGCAATACGATAGGCCATACAACACTTTTGTACATGATTTCATCTCTGTCTATTCTGTTTCCTTCGATGACTTCTACCTTGCTCATCCCCAGCACGGTGATAAGGTATCCAACGATGTATGCCACGATGATTCCCATCACAATTCCGAATATTTCCATCATTGCTCATCCTTTGAGTTTTCTATGAGTTCTATCGCCCAGATGTCTCCATTTGCACTGACAACGCGGTACTGAGACAGGAGCTCGTTTACATCTGCGTCCGACGTGATATATACCGTGTAACCGCCAATGTCGTCACTATGTTTGACGGCTTCGCTTTAAAACGCGGCGAATACAGAGATCAATATCATGCTGACGATTGCAAATATTCGCCAGTCTTTGTCTTGATCTGCGACCCCGACCAGCGTGTTCCCTCCAGAGGTTAGTGCTATCGCTCCGATACCCATAGCAAATACGACCATAGCGATCCAATACTCTGTGTGCGTGGTCGATGCGATATACACACCGTCAAACAGCGGCTCCATCATTTCCTACCATGAAATACTCCCGGATTGAAGCGAAGAGCTTGTCATCAAATATCTTTTTGATGTCGAGCCTCTGCACGGCTTCGTTGGCAGCGTCTGAGATTTTCTTCTGGATGACATTGAATGCGTCACTCTTGATAGCTGTAGAAGCCCAGTATGAGTTGATGCGTTTTTCTATTTCTTCGTCTATCATGCGTTTGAGCGTGTATCCGCCGGACAATCTGTTTTTCAGACTGTTCTCCGCGATTCGTTCTATTTCTACAGATACGGTCTGTTCAACGACTTCCCTTGCGATCTGTTTTGCGTAGTCTCGCACAGCTTTTGCGACTTCCTGCGCGAAGAGTTCGTTATCTTCGAGGTCGATGTTCAGTGTGATGCGCTTCATTCAATCCCCTCCATAACTTCTTTCAGCCCGAGGATGGCGGAGAAACCCTCGCCGTCTCCGGATGTAACGATGGTCTTTACGCTCTGGTTAATGGCTGTCATTGCCGATTCCTGAACGTCGAGCTGCTTGTCCTTAAAGTATTCCTCTGTAAATGCCTTCTGCCTTTCCAGTGCTGCTTCCTTTTCGAGCTTCGCCTGCTCGACTTTCAGCTCGGCGACTGTAACCTCTGCCTGCTGAGCAGCGATCTTGGTTTCTGCCTCGGTCTGCTGGGCGGTCAGCTTTGCCTCAGCCTGCTTTGTGATTTCGTAGGCTGCGGCATCGGCTTCTGCCTGACGCTGGAGCAGTTCCTTTTCGGACTGGGCTTTCTGCTCGTCCACGATCTGCTGGTTGATCTCATCCTGCTTCTCCCGCTCCAGCTTAGCGAGTTCGACTTCGTTCTGAGCCTGCGTCTTCTGGTCGATTTTCTGCTGGATGTCGTCCGGGAGGTTCAGCGTCCCGAGTTCAAGTCGAACGAGTTCGACGCCGTACACATCGACAAGGGTCTGGCTGAGGATTTCAAATACCTTGGACTGAATCTCTGTCCTGCTCGACTGAATGTCATACACGGAGTAGTCTTGAGAAACCGAGGACAGCTTACCTTTCGTAAGACCGTAAATGTCATTATCGACAATGGCGTCAAAAGGTTTCGTGCCGAATGACTTGATGATACGCTCGATGTCGATGGGTCTTACGGATACATAGATATCGGCGTCAATGTTTTTGCCTTCACTGGACGCAATCTGCATTGACATATCGGTTCTGTTATCGCCTTCTGCAAGGCACGTCCAGTTCTTAGAGATGATCGTTGTTGGGTATGTAAGAACGTCCTGTGTAATCGGGTTGATGCGGATTCTGCCGGTACGTTCCGCGTTAAGCACGGAGGTGCCGGGAATCACGTCGTCGTCCGGACCGGCGCTGCGGTCATAGACATAACCGACGTAACCGGCGGGGATGGTTTCATGGGTGGCTGCGTAGCCAATGATGCCTGTGAGGGCTACGATGATGGCTATAATAACAGATACGATTGCTTTCATTCTTCTTTGTTCTCCTTATCATTTTTGTTTTCTTTGAAGTATCGGGCTACGGCTGCGTAGATTTCTCTGCTGTATGCAACGCCGAGAACCACGGCGGACAGCAGGATAATTATGATTCCTTTGATCGGCATGACGTACTCCTTTATTCTTTGGACTCGTCGTCGGATGGCACATTATTGTTATGATTAACGTGCATCTCCGAAGATATTGTCCTCTTGTGTTCATGGAAAAGAGAGTATACACGTGATATACTGGCTGCTGTTCTAAATATGAGTTCAGAAATAAAGAATAAGGCAGCAACCACTACAAAATAATCATAGTGGTTACAATTAGCGTGATACAAAGCAGGATGAATTGAGGCGCGGCTTCATAAACATTCATATTATGCTTCTATGGCTCCTTTGGTCAGTTACATCCGGCATTATCGCCCATCACTGAATTCTTTGGATTAAAAGACGGCATAGGCAGGAGCTTGAAGAGATTCTGAATGTGTTTTCTGTTGATTAGCTCTTCCACCGCGGGATCGTCGCAGTGTCCGGTTCTGATGCACTGGTTCAATTGCTGGTATGTAAATCCGAAATTGTCTTCGTCCTTCTTACCACTCAGTCCATCGGCTGGAATTTTTCTGACAAGCCTTTTAGGAAGATCGCATTCCATACCGACACCAATGACCTCATCGGTTACCAGATTGGCAAGTGGACTGAAGTGACCTACGCCGTCTCCCAAAAATGTCGAATACCCAATATAACGCTCCGAAAGATTACTGGTATTCGCAACCCTCCCGTTATATGACTGTGCAATGGCAAATAGATTTACCATTCGTAGACGAGCGGGCAGATTGACTACCGTTTGGTTTGAGATTTCAAGCGTTTCAAATGCGCCGTTGACATCTGGCCGTACAATCGGCGCATCTTTGAGACATGAGATTACGCTGTCAAAAGTCGCTTTTATATCATCCACAATGAATTTGATTCCGAGATGGTTTACAAGTGCATAAGAATCGTCGATATCAGACTGTACACCATTCGGCATTAAGACGCCTAAAACACGGTCTTTACCGAGTGCTTCCACACATAGCGCGGCGACTACGGAACTGTCTTTGCCACCGGAGATTCCGATGATAGCATTACATCCGTCTCCGTTTTCAGCAAACCACTGTCGAATCCATTCGACGCAGTCATTTTTTACCTGTCTTGCGTTAAATTCCATGTTTAACTTCTCCCGTTTCAATTTTTTCAATGAGCTTACTGAGATGCCCATATACCATAGGCAACCCGCCGCGGTCATCGATGTACACATTGCCGTATGTCTTACGGCCATTCACATGTACCGAACTGTCGCAG
Organism: uncultured Bacteroidales bacterium; assembly: GCA_937907165.1. Lineage (GTDB taxonomy): Bacteria > Bacteroidota > Bacteroidia > Bacteroidales > Paludibacteraceae > UBA1181. Next base: position 39,274 of record CALCUH010000010.1, read on the forward strand.
TTGATCCCGGCGAACTTCACGTTGTGATCGTGAAGATATTCAGAGATCATCGGGTATGTTTCTTCGCCGCACCCAGTCAGAATGACAACTTCCGAATACGGCTCCCACCGCTTGAGCAGTGAAAACATGTCATCGTATGTACGACCCGCTTTATGAAAGTCGTACAGGGTGTCGTCGAAATCGACACAGAAAATGAGTTTTCCATATTTCCGGAATTCATCTTCAAGACGCTGATAACATCGACTTTCGTCAAGATAAAAATCCATTAGAATTTACCTCCATGAAGAATATTTCTGATGCAGGAGACGCTCTGCTCTCGCAGCAGCTTTCCGTCTTCAAATATCGGCTTGAGCAGGTTGTCTTCGCAGCAGGCTTCCGCCCAACTGCGGCCATCGACAAATACCAAGCCGTGCGCACCATTCACAACCACGCAGCATCCTTTCTGCGACTTCTTAAATCCTCCGTCTTTTGGATTCTTGAAGATTGGAGTAGGAACACCGTCAATTTCACAGTAAGTTGCCTTAATACAGAAACTGAAGGTGTCGCGGGTGAACGGTTTGAGATTTCCGTCTTCCTCGATACACTGCATTGAGAACGAGCCCACGCCAAGCGCCACGTTAGAGCAGGCAAAACCATTTTCCATCAGGATACGATATACTTCTTCGCACCGCTGAACAGTGATGCTGTCTCCGTAGATTGCCTTAACATGAGGATCAAGAACTTTGTAACCTTTGCTGTTGATATGGCCACCGAACTCATCCCAGAGTTTGAAAACCGTTTTCGTAACCACGTCTACACAATTGCCGGAATCACCTCTCATCAGCATACATCCATTGTGCTCCATGATCTCCCTTTTGAGTTGCGGGAGAATATTATCGATTACATTCCAGTAATCATACGAATCGAGCACCGCAGAAAAACTTGTATTTGGATAGATCTCCGTAAGCAATCTGCGAAGGATGGTGGTCTCGTCGCCGTCCACTGCGAAGTTACTGCACATAACGGAATGCTCTGTGCTCGGACTACCGAACGCAACCGGTTCCTTTGTACAGTCGCAGTTGTAATAGCGTTCGAGATACGGAATAGTGGGAACCGTAGCCGTATTCAAAAACGACATGCACCATCCGGCACCGGCTTTGACGCCCGATTCAAGGCTTTCTTCGCCTCTGAAATCAAACGCTCCGAGCGCCTTCGCTCGCGGGATGTTATTATCGCAGGTAAGATCATAATACTTATTTACAATCTCCCGGTATGTATAACCGACTGTCGCGGCGATCATCGGGTGCCAGCTCTCCGCAGAAATGAGACTTTCCAGAGACTGTGGGAGCCATGCGAAATCAGGATGTGTATTGGTGATGCCGAACATCGGGACATGCATAGGAACTCTCGTCCCTTCGGGAAGTGCGACGATCTGGATAGGAAGATAGCCGAGTTTATGAAGATTCTCTATCTTCTCAATTTTGTAGGCGTCTACGCCCAGCGTCGCATCCATAATTCTTTTGTATTCTCCGATTGCTTCGGCAAACGGCTTATTGAAGAATTCCGTGTTAAAGTATTCAATCAGGTATTTCTTGATGAAGCCCTGAAGCCCGAACATGACTACGCTGTCCCACCTATTAACACGACTCATGCGAGGCGTGAAATATGAGACCGACTTTGTAATATGTTCTGGGAGCATTTCTGCGTGTACGGCTTTATAGAAGTCGATCAGCAGCATTGGATTTGTATTTTTCATTTGTCCCTCCGCTATTTATAATGGAATTACCTCGATCTTTTCGTGTTCCGCGGTGATTAAACTGTCTGTGGTGAATACTTTTTCGATCAAACCGCTGGTGAGCACATTCCCTTCAAGGATTGTGTTTTCGCAGTGGGTTACATAAAGGTAGATTTTATCGGCGCCAAGCTCTTTCAGTTTTTTAGCGCTGAAATAGAATGTGCCGCCTTTGCTGCTGATGTCATCGACAATGAGAACCGTAGCGCCATTGATGAGTTCGGTTGAACCCGCGACATCAAGTCCCCTGATTTCTCCGGTATTCCAGTCTCTGTTCTTAATTCCAAATGCATACGGAATTGCAGATGCACCGGAATATCTTTTCATAGCACCCTCATCGGGATAGAACATCAGTGTCGGTCCATGTCCGAGTTTGTTCCCAATCCGCCTGATAGCCGAATCGATGTATCGGTCTGGTTTCAATACCGTGATATTGTCGATAAGCGCTTCCGAAACGGCGGAATGCGGGTCGAGGACAACTACGTTTGTGAAATACAGAGAGTTGATGAACTCCGCAAAATATTTCAGAGTGAACACATCTTCGCCCGTCTTGACTCTGTCCTGACGAGCGTTTGGAATATACGGCATGACGAGCTTAATGCTTACCGCACCATGAGACCGCAGGTGTCTCGTGATATACATCAGAGCAGCCATCTCTTCGTTATTCTCGAAACGCCATAAGATCTCGTGAGACTTTTCCGTCGGAGGCACATCAAATTTCATGAGGATTGTGCCATCTGGGAAATGGTCGATTTTGAGTACGACGTTATCAACTACGATCATATCTTCACTCCCCTATAATATTGATCTGACAACTCTTCATTGTAGCGAGAGCCGCCTTATGTTTCTCAGGCGTGGTACCGGCGCAGCAGGATGCATCAACGGTGATTTTCAATTCCGGGTACGTTGTCTTAAGGATAAGCGCATTAGCTACCACGCAGATGTCCGTACACAGACCCACGATTTCGATTTCCGCCACGCACTCCTCGAAATTTCTGGGCTTAAAGAGCCCGTCATCCGTCAGCCTAAAACTCCATGGGAGCCACCCGAAATTCGGTTTGTCGATATGCTCACATTCGGGAATGTCGAATTCTTTCGGGATTTCCCACCCATCGGTTCCCATGATGCAATGCTCGATGGGAAGGTTTTGCCCCTCGCTTGTTTCGAGGTAGTTTTCGTGGTGCGTATCTCTGGTGAAAATAATCTCATCTCCACTCAGCCTATAAGCCTCGATTTTGCGTTTCACATTCGGAACAATATCAACCGCTTCTTTTGTCCCAAGTGCGCCGCTGATAAAGTCATTTTGCATATCAACCACGATTAAAGTCTTCTGCATATTTTCTCCTTACGAAGTAGTTTTGTTATTATGTTTTTGCTTTTTTGTAGATTCTTGCCCCAAACAGAAATATCTTGAGGCTTTTATTTTATTAAGCCTTGACTGCGGAATTGTTCCCTTAACTCTGCGACTATACACTCATCACAATACCACCTCCCGTTAAGGGTTTTGGAATCTTGTTTGCCGCACAGAACGCAAACTTTTTTGAGAGTCTTTCAGCACGTATTTCTTCACACTTTTGTTTTCTGATTTCTCTTCTGAGTTCGTTTTTTCTTTTTTCTTTCGCCTTTAGTCATTCAGTCAAATCTCCTTGGCATAACCAGCAATCGCCTTTCTCTCTTGACGTTCATATTTTCCCTTTCTTTGATCCTCAATGTTCTAATCATGCGGTTTCTCAGCTCCCAGTCGTCAGAGCCGTGATTACGGCAGGTTTTATCTACTGCCTTAGCCCCGCGATACGGTTTGCGGTGTTCCTTGCCATACTTGATGGCTTTATCAAGCGACATATGCTACCCCACCTCACTTCTTTGTCTGCTGGTCAGTCGTTCGCCTGAGCCACTGCACCGCCTCGCTTTTTTCGTCAAGTGCGCGAGGTGCATACCAACGCTTAGCCGACTTGTCTTCGACCTTCCGCATTGCACCAAGAACAGTACGCAGGTTGTTGATAACCTTTTTGTTGCCGTCGTTCTCACAAAGCTATACAAGCGGTGCTAAATCATCCATGCAATCTTTCGCAACTCTGCGCTTTCTTCTTGCCTCCGTAAGTTCATTCAAGATCTCCGCTTTCTCATGATAGCTGAGAGTTCCGAGCTCCAAGATATGGAGGTAGTCCTGCGTGAGCTCTTCGAGCTCATCCTCTTCCTGTTGGCACCTTCTGTATTCGGCAAGGCTCTCATTAAGGAAGTTACAGAAATCAGCTACGCGGTCTGAGAATGTTGATGTGCTGCTGTTCGTTACACCTACTCTGCGTCCTTTCGTTTTTTATGAATCCGGGATCCGAGCAGATACGCAATCATTGAAATCCCGTGTTTTCGATATTGCTGTTCGTATCTGCGATAGGTGGTTACTGCCCGTATAGGGTAGCAAAGCGTCCAGAGAATCGGGTAGATGATTCCGATAGACCATCCGACGGCGTATTTCTCATCGATCTGAACGAGCACCGTACCTATAATCCAGAAGCCGATAAGCGATAAGCCGCAAATGAAATACCACGGCATTTTAAGTACCTCCTTGAAGGTTGATAAATTATGTTTGTGATGGTTGAATTAAAGCCACCAAAAGCGGTAAAAATGGGAGAAAATAAGCGTTTTCGAGAGATTATTTCTCTAAAATGAATTTTTGTGGCGCGAAGCACACTTATTTTAAGCGTATTTTAACGGTGTTTTTGAGACAGTCAAAATAGAGAGCCTTAAAGGGTAAGGGATTGGGATGTCTACTCTATACAAGTCATTAGAAACCGTATGTTTAGATTCTAAATCTCCAAGTTATTTACATCACCGTAAGACAAAGCATTTCTTTGTTTCTGTAAGGAGACGAATGAACTTGAGATCAATTACTCCTTTTGCCTCCCTAAGGGGTGCAAAAACCCACTCATCAAGGGTTTTCTGCATCCCCTTACGTGACAAGCTAAGAGGTGGAACAAAAAAACAACAAAACTGACGTTTTTACCGTAAAGGAAAATGATATATGGTGCTTATACTATAAAATATAGTATTTCCTCAACCGTAAAGAAAATATAATCTGTAATAACGTATTACTGTTCGCCCTTGATGAATCCAAATTTGGGGTTTCTTTTTTTATATATTTATTAGAACTCACGGTATACATACAAAATATAGTCTGTCTAAATCCATAGTATTATATTATTATATATACTATAGATCTATAGTATAACTATATTATTAGTATTATATAAGGGAGTTCTTTTGTTTAAGTGAATACACCATCAACCTTACCGATTACGGATGAAGCGATATTGACGGCGTTCTTATGGTAGTTCCTCTTATATTCCTTGTCCAGTTCTCCGATGTAGGCAAGAGTCGTCATGACGTCTTTATGCCCAAGCATGAACTGAACGGTACCGATGTTTCTGGTATACCGGTCATTGTCTTCATCTCTGGTTGAAACCATAAGAGAAGCGAATGACTTTCTCATTGAGTGAGTACCAATGTTCTGAGTCAGTCCACAGGCATTAGCAGCTTTCTTGAGCACCTTACGGAAACAGTCAACACTGATATGTCCACCTTCACGGGATGGAAACAGATAATCGGTTTCTGCATCTTTGGAGTAACTTCTGGAATATGCGGGATAGTACCATTCAAGAGCAGCTACGCACACAGCATTCAGGAAGATGGATCTCCGGCTGTGAGTCTTGCTCTGGTCTATTCTGATCTCATCACTGAGATCATCCAAGTCTGCAGAGTATCTGACTCTACCATCCGGGTAGAACACATCAGACTTCCTCAGTTCCAATAGCTCGTTGGCTCTCAGACCAAGATTGACGTTGAGGACAAATCCAAGAAAATATTTCTTGTCCACGTTACGGTAGAGCCAGTCAGCCATAGATTCAAGTTCATCCTGTTCCGTAATAGCATGAGCAGCCGTATGTCCTCCAACCTTGGCGTTGTTCACATAATTAGTGGATTTTGTCGAGGGAATCGGGGGCAAAATCTTGGCTGTTTTTTTCTTTGCGGTAGTTTCCACATCCCGTTCTACGTCGTCAAAGCAGTCAAACATAGAGATCTGAGAATCCATGAGAAACCTCCTGAAATCGTTTGTCAACGATCTTTCGTCTACTCATATTATACCACATCGTGTGAGAATTGTCAAGTATTTTGTTTATAATTTTTGTTCCTTTCCTGTGCTTTGTTCCGTTTGAAATTGGGATTTCGAGTACCAGAAATCCGATTTTGAATTTTTGTTTTACTTTCTAATAGTTGTCATTTGATTGCTTTCGAGTCACGATCTTTTACGGGATATTTTCGATAAAGCGGGAGGGAGGTAAGATTGGATTGGGAACGAGGAAGGCAAAGTGTGTGAGGGGACATACTGTCCGTCGGATTTAGAAAGACGAAATTGGTAAAAATGTGCGGTACCCCCCACCTCCGGAAACCCCTTTAATCCGTTGAAAATCGCTTTTTCAGCGTCAATTCTGCATTCCGTGAGATTGCAGAACTCCCGATCCGCAGAGCGGTGGCGTTTCCTGTATCCGGCAGGAGTTCCGTTCCGGGATCGCCTCGGAAAATCGGGAGAAAATGGGTAAATTTAGCTTACCTATTGTTGACTTATCAACAAATTTTCCACAAAGTTTTCAACAGAGTTTTCAACATACTTTTCCACACCCTGTTGAAAACTTCCGCTTTCCGTCTCCGTCTTATTTTTTCAACACATTTTACACTCTTTACACTTTGTTCATATTATTGCCTTACGGTATTCACAATTGTGGTTTATAATATGTGTAACAAAAGCAAAAGGAAGCCGGGTTCGAGCCGGCAGCTTTCCGGCTTTAACAACTCATTTTATTAGCCTTATAAGGCAAGGAGAAACTGCCATGACTACCACCACTACCACCACTTCCGCCGTCCGTCCCGCTTACAACCGTCCCGCCATTTTCCGCCATGCGTGGGCGCTCCGTCGCTCTGGCGTTGAGTCCTTCGGCTCCGCTCTCCGTATCGCATGGGCAGTGGCTAAGGGCGTTCCCACCGAACGTGCAGCAGCGCGTGAACTGCTGAACCAGTGGGCAGCCCTTGACGACGAAGGCAAGCATACGATCCTTGCTTGCAACTGCCATATCGCGGCACGTGAGGTCATCCGCTACGCACATACCCGGCAGGAGCAGCAGAGCGGCGAAACCGTTACCGTGTTCGGCTATGCTACATACGCAGAACTTCCCGCCTTTGTCCAGTACGGTATCAACGACATTGACGAGCTCGTCAACGAAACCGTTGTTTCCCTGCTGCCGTGGCTTGACGAAGACCGTCTTACCACGCTGAACGAAAAGCGCGTTGCTGAAAAGGGGCTTGAACCGATCACCCTTTCCCGCCTGATCGTCAGGTGTGGCAAGTCAGCCGTCAGCCGCATGGCGTACGCCAACCGTAAACATTCCGTGGCTTCCGTCCGTGAAACTGGTGAAGAAGGCGGCAGCTTCCTTGAAACCTACTGCGCCGACGCTGGCGTTGATTTTGCAGCCAACACCGCGCTGCGTGATATCATCGAACGCCTGTACAAAGGCAGCGATGAGAATGACCGTGCAATCATTGACGGGTTGCGTGAAGGGCTGAGCGAGCGTGAAATCTCCGCAGGACTGAAGATCACCAATGTCGCCGTACATAAGCGCATTGTCAAGCTCCGCGAAACTTTGAAGGCTCTGCTGGCGGCTTGACAGGCTGCCACAGTCCCTTCTTCCTTCCGATCCTCTCCGGCTGCTGGTGTCGATCCGGCAGCCCACCGGGAGACGGCAACCGGGAAATTTCCGTACCCGGTTAACAAGTTCGATTTTCTTCCCAATCTATATACAGAACCCGGAACCCGAACCGGAACATACCAACTTACACCACAAAAGGAGAACAAACCATGATGAACCTTCAGAACGCAAAACTTCAGAACTGTTTCAAGCTGTCCAGCAAGGTGACCGTGTACGTCCCTGCGACGTCGAACGTTTCCGAAGCTATCGACAATACAGAATTCGTCAAGTCCACAGCTTCCCTGCTGTCGTCCCTGTTTGGCGGCGCAACCTCTACCCCGGCTCTGGGGTACTGGATGAGCAACAGCGCCGGACTGGTGGCGGAGAATACAACCATTGTCTTTGCCTATGCTGCCGATACTGACCTGCAGAACGGTATTTCCGCAGTCGTCGATCACTGCGAAAAGCTGAAGGCGGATATGGGACAGGAGGCCGTCGCCCTTGAAATCAACGGAGAAATGTACTTCATCTGAAGCGTGAGGCTGTACAAGGCTCTGTGAGCCTCTGTGAGAGGCGGAACGAATACCCGGTATAAGTTACCGGGTATTTTGTTTTCGCGGCTTATACGCTGCTGAAATCAATACACACTATTCACGGAACAGGAACAGAAAACCGGATCGGAATTTTTTTGAACAATCTTTTCCATGCGGTTAGCAAATCGCGGATTATTTCCTATCTATAGACAGAACAGCAAAATCGGAACACACCAACACAAACCAAAACCAAAAGGAGAACAAAAAATGAAAGACGTATATCTGATGAATAAGGAAACCGGAGAAATCCAGCCGTCAACGAAAGTCATCAGCGAATTCTATAGTACTCATCCGTGGAACGCTGCATGGACGGATGAATGGGAAGAAACGAAGCTGGAGGTTGAGAATTCCAGCCTTGCGGTTCCGGATTTCGCCGGTACCGTCAAAAAGAGCAGCAGAAAAAACCGGATCCGCTGATCGGTTCCCCAGATCCCGGCGAGAAGAAATTCACCGGGATTTTTTTATTTCTGTGGTTTAGCAATCACGGAAAATCTTACCTTATCTGAGGCGTGGGGCTGTACAAGGCTCCGTGAGTCTCTGTGAGAGGCGGAACGGTTCGCACGGTAACTTAAACCGTTTCCGCTTCTCATACGGCTCTGTGGAACGTCACACACGCATAAACGCACGTGCAGCCGCTTTCCCCGTTTGCTTTACGGAACAAAAAAATCCCCGGAAAAATCCGGGGATCGGTTAGCAGACGGGAAATTTTCCCTTATCTATAGACAGAACAGAAAAACCGCTCCCAAAACAGGAAAAAATACAGAACAGAACAGGAGAACACACCATGAAAAATCTTCCCAAGGAAATCAAAAAACTGATCGAGCACTACAATACGCTGGACGCGGAAACAGAAGCTCTGATCGCCTATACCACGGCGGACACGGAAGACGAAATGTGGGAAAAAGTGGATCGCAAGCTGGAGGAGCAGTACGGCGTCGCGGATCGGCTGATCGCCATGCTGGGCAGCGTCGGAATCGACGAACAGACGGCAAAAGCGATGGTGTACAACCGGCAGGCTCGCCTGAAGATGTACCGCCTCGCTGCTGCGGAATAAGAATGCCAGAGAACAGGAGCCGGAGAAAAATCTCCGGCTTTTTTTGTTTTACGGTTAGCAAACAGAAAATTTCCCCTATCTATTTACAGAGCGGACGGAGCCGAGCATCGGGACCGCATCACAAAAAAACGGAACAGGAGAACACAAACATGGCTGCAAGAATTACGGATCGGGACGACTGGTTTGAACTTTGGTTCGAGGACAAAAAGAGCATTCTGGAAACGATGAGCCGGAACATGGCTGCCGATCTGGAAGTCGGATACAACTTCTTCGGCGGCTCGATCCAGCGGCAGATTTCCGCCATGACGGAATATAAAAATCAGATGGACGCGGAGCTGGACAGCTTCAAGGCAATGGACGAAAAGCAGGTCAGCCGCTGGTGCTTCTACGATCTGAAAAAGCGGGGTGCAATCGAATAATGGAACGGAATCCGGGAGAGAAACTTCCCGGATTTTTTGTTTTGCGGTTAGTAGACCACGGATTTTTCCCTATCTATGTACAGAACCACAAAACCAAACGAAGGAACAAAAAATGAAGTGCTGGACAGAATACGGCGGCGCACAGGTTCGCGTCGGATCGTTTTCCATGTATGAGGATGAAATCAGGGACGCTCTGAAAGAAGGAAAATACCTCGTCAGATACCGGACGATCTTTCAGCCGCGTTTCGGGAAAAATTCCGGTTATCATCTGGATCGCCTGTATGAGCAGCTGGATAAACAGAGTACGCCTCTGACGCTGCGCGGACGGTACTGCTGGATGGGCGCGGATGGAATCAACGCCATGCTGAGCAGACCGCTCCTGCATCCGCTCCCGACAGCGGACTGAAATTTTCCCGGATGAAGAAATTTCATCCGGGATTTTTTTCGTTTACGGTTAGCAGATACGAGATTTCTCCCTATCTATATATAGAACCGCAACCACAAAACCAAAATCAAAACACACAACACAAAGGAGATACTACCATGCCGAAGATCACAAAAGAACAGTTCCTGAAATGGGAAGCCATGTGCGCAAACGGGTTCACGCTCGACCTCCAGAAGTACGTCGTCTGGGGCGAAAAGGAACCCACCAAGCAGATCAAGCTCGACGATAAAAATATCCTCATGGCAACCGTCGGCTACTACGATGAGCGCGTGGAAGGCGGACGCTGGGGCGAGACCGTAAGGAAAATCAAGCTGCACCTTGCCCTGTGGCATCCGACAGGGGACGGTATGATGACCTCCTATGGACTGGGTGCGACGATCACGCTGGACGACACGCCGCAGCCGAAGAAGGAATACAAGAGGCTCTGCGCATGGACGGAAAAACTGGACGACGACACGATCATGCGCTATGCGGAGGAAAACGAAATCCTGAACGGAATCAAAACCGCAGCCGTTACCGCCTGAACAGAATGAAACCGGAACCGGAGGACAAAAATCCTCCGGTTTTTTATTTGCGTGGTTGGCAAACACGGAAATCATTCCTGTCTATAGACAGAACCGGAACATCAAACACAAAACCTTTACGGAGGAATCAAACATGGAACGGAAAATCAACTATAACGCACGGATCGAGATGGTCAAGGCAATGGAGCTGATCGCCCGCACCGTCAACGATGAAGAAGTCTTCGAGCTTTGGCTGGTGAACGGAGTCGCAGACGGCGATATCACCGGGAGCACGGAAGACGACGACCTCTCCTACTATGTGGAGGACAATGACAGATACGCTGACCTGATGGACACGTTCCTCATGCTGATGAAACGCGCCTGCAAGTCCGGCGGACTGTACAGCGACAATGTAGCAAGCAAACCTGCGGAAAACTAACGTAGCGCTTTGAAATATAAAAATTTTGAATGAACACTTGAAAAGGAAGCGGAAAGGTGCTATAATAGATATATGTATAGCATCGGGATACACTCCACAAAAACACAACAAAAAAGGAGCCATTATGAAACTTAGTTACGTTGTCACAAACGGCAATTCTGTCATTGTAGCGGAACAGGACGACGGCAGAATCTGCGAACTCGATCAGTACTATTTCGGAGGCGATGGTTTTACCGAACCAGACCTCGACGACCCTGAATTCGATAGCATTTGCCGCGAATACCTCAAGAAAATCGCGGAATACAACTCTTTCGACGAGCTGTTTGGCAACTGGACGGCGGATGAACCGGATAACTTCCCGCACACCTCGTCCGCCGAGTATGACGCAGATCCCAACTGTTTTATCGCCGCGCAGTACATCGTGCAGACTGCATAAAATAACCCAATAGCTTCTCCTTGCCGGGAGCTGTCCTCGTGGTGGTGGACAGCTCCCGTTTTTTTTATTTTCAGAACAGGTTAGCAAAACGGGATTTCTGTCCTGTCTATAACCGGTACCACAGAACACGACGCGCAAAGGAGCACCATATGGAAACCAACCTTTTCTTCGGATGTTACGGAAACGGAACCCTCGTATCGGATAAAAGCCGCAGCGAATACGGGGATTATAAAAAAAATCTGTCATATCAGCGACGACGGAAAAATCCGTTGGTACGCCAACCCGGACAAGCTGGACAGGGAAAGCCTGAACCGGATCGAATCGGCGGCGCAGAGACAGAAAGACCGCTATGAAACATGGCTTTATTCCCTCGCGGAGACCGAACGTAAAAAGGTTCTGCTCGACCGCATGACGGACGCGGAATTTCTCGAATATTGTAAAGCCAGAAAATAATCCGAGATTTTTCGCTTTCCGGTTAGCAGACCGCATTTTTCATCTATTCTATAAACAGAAAAACCACAAAAGGAGAAATCACAATGCTGCAATCAATGATCGCCGCTTATCACGAATACGAACGTGATATTGACACCATCTGCGCCGCATTCTCCTTCGGACAGTCTCCCTATGATAACTGTCCAGACTGCCCGCTGCGTAACGTATGCAGCGCAACAGAATTCACGTTTGACTGCTTCGGCACCTCCGAAGAGGAACAGCGGCAGAAAACCGATCTCTTCGAGGCAATGTTCGCCGCCGCTTATATCCGCCTGTTCGGACACCACCATCTGCCGGAAAACTGGCAGGAAATCCTCACCGAAAGAAAGGAGCATCCCCATGATTAAAACCACGCCCGACGGAATCCGCTACACCGTAACGCTCACACCGGAATCCTACAGCACCATTCTCACCGCTCTGCTGCTGCTGGAACGGAAACGAAACTGGAACGGAGACCCGGATGATCCCGTCATTCAGACGCTCGATTACGCAGTTTCAGAAATCCTCGCCGCGCTGGACGAAAAGCCGCTGCAAAAATAATCAAAAATCCGTGAATGCAGTTAGCAAACCCGGATTTCTCCCATATCTATATGTAACCACGGCAGCCAGCCGAATTCAACACACAGGAGTCAGTCATGGAACGCTATTCAGTCATGGAACGCTATAAGGTATGCACCACTCACCCCCGCTACTTCAATACCCTTCAGGAAGCCGCGTCGTACAGCAACCTGATCTTCGACCGAACGGGCGATATCGTCGCCGTCGTCACAGTCAAACCCCGCAAAAAGCCCGCACAGCCGCTCAAACCTGTCCACGCCGGAATGGGATCGAAAATCCGCGCATGGTATCACGCCAGCCACCCCACGGATGACGCATGGAACCGGATCGACGGGAACGCCACCTTTGGAGACTTGTTCGACGCGCTGGATTTCCACATCGACGTTTATAAAACAATCGGCGTATGCGATTCCGTCATCCGCGAACGCTGCTTTGCAGAGCTTGCGGAAATCACCCGCATGAGCTACGATGAAATCTATCGTCAGTGGATTTACGGCTGACCACACAGGAACGTAAATCCGGGAGATTTTCGTCTCCCGGTTAGCAAACAGAAAATTTTTTCCCTTCTATAGTCAGAGCAAATTCATTACCAAAAAATCATCAAATAAGGAGAACCATCATGCCGATCTACAAAATCACTTATTCAGAGCTGTGGAGTAGCGAGTATCACATCGAAGCCCGCTCCACGGAAGAGGCCGAAGCGGTCTTTACCATGGCAATCGACCGGTATATCATCCACCCCGACGAAGATAGTTTTTATGATTCTTCTACATGGACGACGGAAGAAGTCTCGGATTCTCATACCCCGGATGTTTCCTACCGCGATTTCGAGGAGGGTTCCCCGAAGCAAATCCTCGCCGCTCTGTGCGACGATCCCGATTTTGAGGCAATCGGGATTGCCAGCCTGTCCAGAGGCGTTACAGACGATTATGCCCGTACCATTTGGGAGAAAATCAAACGCAACGTTGCGGAAGATATTCTCGTGTATCCCGGTATCGAAGAATACAGCGACGACAACATCCGCTCTGCCATCGGCAGAGCCATGATGAAACAGATTGAAAAATAATCCGCAGATCGGTTAGCAAACTCAGTTTTTCATCTCTTCTATATACAGAACTGGAATGCGGAGGTTAAGAACCCACGCAGAGTGACCGCCGAAAACGGCGGGTAATGCGGCAGAGCCGGGCACAAGCCCCGGCAGAAAGGGAAAAAACTATGGACATTATTTTTGGTTTGCTATGCCTCGCAAGCTTAGTTGCGGGGTTAGCCTTATCTAACGCTGTGTTGCTTTTCTTGGCAATCGTCTTCTTTGCACTCTTTTTTGCTTGTTGTGTTTGTTGCTAAGTCAGCAAACACAAAAATATAAAAAGCCGGGTATACTCGGCAGAAAGAGTATAAAAATGAAAGACAGAATATTTGTTATCCCCACTGGCGTTACTGGTGAAGGTAACGACGGTGAGATGAGAGAAATTCGCAACATCCTGATCGAAAATAAGGAACAGGTGATCGAAACCGCCCAGAGCTGGGGAGCGAGTTGGGCGGGTATTGAAGGCCACTTCCGCAAAAAAATCGCGGCAGCCGTAGCAGGTGGAAAAACCTGCTACGGCGTGGAACTGGCAGGTGGATTCGGTATCCTGCACGTGGACATCGATCATCCCGCATACGAAAGAGATGACAGGTCGAATCCGAAGTCTTCGCTGGAGCAGATCGCCGATCTGCTGGGCGTAGAACTGGATCGCCGTCAGCGCGGGATCGCCATAAACGACACACAGTACATTCATGGACTTATCGCGGCTGGATACACGCCCGAAGAGATCGCGGATATCCGCCGCCTCGACCGCTGTGCGCAGGGCGTGTCGGAAGAGGACGAAATTACCGCCGAAGCAGCCGTGTCGAATGCGATGGACGTCAACAGCCGATACGGTACTATCCGTATCGTGCATCTAACGGGGGATAAGTGCTCTCCCGTTACCGATCGCCTGTTCGGGCAGGCGGATCGGATTTTGATCTGCTGCTCCACCGGGGAGGTGGATTACTACGGAAGCGCCAAAGAATGCTCTGAACTGCAAGCCAAGTTCGGAGGCTGGACGGGAGGAGGTTCCGATAATGGCTTTTGGGGAATCTCCGGAATAAATTCTGGCGACGTATTCGACTTCCTCTTGGCTTAACAGCCAAGAGGAAGTCCGGGCGGCGGTACGGCAATCCGTTCTCCGCGGTTAGCAAACCCCATTTTTCTTCCCATCTATAAGCAGAACCACAAAAACCAAACGGAGGAATCACCCATGAAAAGAAGAATCATGAAAAAAAGAAGAATCAAGAGCAAGACCGTCTGGGCATATCTGGACGGCAAAAAGCTCGTCGACGTGGTACAGGCAGCTCTCGACAACAACATGATGGTGGGCGACCTGAAGGAAGTTCTCATCAAGGAGAACCCCGGACACACCATTACATTCAGATATGAATAATTCGTATCGAAAAGGAGAACAGACAATGAGCATGAGCATGAGCAAAGAACAATATGACGAAATTCGGAAGCAGTACTGCTTCACCGAATCGGAAGCCGAAGACGCATTCGCTTTCGTGTGGGACGTTCTGCGAGCGGAAGCCAGAGCGACCAAAGAGAAAGACCCCTACGCCATCAGAACCATATACGACCTCACCGTAGCTGCTGACGTCGTACTGGACGCGCAACGCGATACGGGCAACGAGAACTTCGACGAAAACTGAACATGATCCCGGAGGGCGGAAAACCTTCCGGGATTTTTCTGTCTGCGGTTAGCAAACGCCCGAATTGATCCCATCTATATACAGACCCCCAAAAAAACATCACACATCAAAGGAGACCCGCCATGCCTACCTACACCGTCACTCTCGCCGTATCTGAAGATCAGTATCAAACCCTCCGCCAGACCGGAACCCTGACCACACAAGCTCTCGACCGAGACCTGAACCAGCGGCTGCACGAATCCGGCTATACCGTCACGGGGAGCCGGGAATGGATCAAGCCCGCCCGCCGGAAGTACCTTCATCCAGACGCGCTGTATGACCAAGCCGATGCTATCGCGGCAAGTATCACGGAACGCTTCTGTGAGAATGGAAGCAGCCGTGATGTAACCCGCGATACCACGCCGGAAGAACGGCAGACGATCCGCAGAATCGCGCTCAGCGCGTTGAACACAATCAACAATATCTCTGTCGTCGTCATGGAAGCATCACGTCGCAAAGCTATGGATCAGGCTGTTATCGACATGGCGGAATACACCATTGACAGCTTCCTGCACGACGTCAACGGGTATGATACCATCTACATCCCGCTGAAAAACCTCCTTCGTGATTGGGAACTGGAAGACTGACCCGCGTACCCCGGAAGCCAAAAACTTCCGGGGATTTTTTGTTTCCGGTTAGCAAGCCCGCGAAACAACCCTATCTATATTCAGAACAAACAACACCAACCTACGGAGGAAATCTCATGTATCAACAAAAATGGATTCACGGATGCCGCGTAACAGTATCGGATTGGATCGGAGAAGACCGCGACGGTCAAACCCCGATCCGCATTGGAGTGGAATACTTCAAGCCGGGCAGCTCTCTCAGCAGCCCGATCCGCGAGGATGTGCTTTACTGCCCGCGCTGCGAAGAACCCGTAATCAAAAACCGCCTCGACAGCATCGTATTCGCTCTGATATCCCGACAGCTTCAGCCGTCCTGCATCGTGAAAGGAGGTGTGTAACTGTGGAAATCTCCCAGCTTGAAGGGAAAAGAGTTAAAATCAGCGCGAATACGATCACCGTCAAGGACGACCGCATGAAAACTGCCGGACTGATCCAGAACGTGCGCCGGATTAAACTGCTTCCAATCCGTGACGTGTTCACCTTTTCTGAATACATGAAAAAGCACGGATTGAATTCCCGTACCATCTGTACCCTCGAATTCTTCCGCCGGGAAGATGACCGAGACGCATACTTCGCCCTGACAAGCACCAGCTATGACGACCCGGCGTTCAACTGGCAGTATTCACCGGAGCAGCTTGCCACGCACCGGCAGGAGGTTTCCGCAGTATCCGCGATCATGCCCGTCGTCGCAGTAAATGGTCTCTAAAGTTTTTCTTTTGATTTTACGGAAGCAGTTAGCAAACCCATAAAATCGCCTGTTCTATCTACAAACGCCTGACCTACCGGGCATACGGGGAGAAAGGAATACATCATGAGACAGATCATCAACGGAAAACTCTACAATACCAAAACCGCAGAGCGCTGCGGCATCGACAGCTACTCAAGCGACGGATACTTCTCACATTGGAGCGAAGAACTTTACCGGAAGAAGACCGGCGAATACTTCCTCTACGGCGAAGGCGGTCCGAACAGCCGCTATTCCCGGTCGTGCGGTCAAAACGCATGGTGCGGCGGCGAGAAGATTATCCCCATGACCGAGGCAGAAGCCCGCGACTGGGCGGAAAGGCACCTGACTGCCGACGAGTACATCGAAATCTTCGGCGAGCCGGAGGAATAATCAAAACAAAACAGAATCTCCTTGCATGGGAATCGTCTTCGTGGTGGTGGGCGGTTCCCTTTTTTTGTTTTCCGGTTAGCAATTCCCTGTTTCTTTGTCATCTATATACAGAACCTCAAAAATCAAAAAACGGAGAAGTTATCAATCATGGCAAGAGAATTTGGACTCTATCCCGAAACGAGCGTGCCGCACTACTGGATCGGCTGCCGGGCAATCATCACCCGGAACGGACTGGATATCCCGTTAGACAGATGGAGCCGCGATTTTCGCAGCACCACACGCAAGCAGGAGCTGATCGACTTCGTAAACGACGAGGCAATCCCGACGTTGGAAATTCTCGTCAAACAGCACAGAACCGCAGGCTGCTTCGACAGCGAGGACGGAAAATTCCGGTGCGAATACGACACCAGAGATTCCGGCGGCTACCTGTACTGCGGATTCTATAGCCTGACCGCCGAACCGGAAGACGAAGAAGACAGAAGCGCAGAAGTTGTAAAATGAGGGAGGGATCATTATGTCAAGAACTGTTATCCACAGGAATTCAAATTACATCCATGGGGAGTTCAGGCGAGAGGTTGGAGGTCTACCGGCGGGTACTCGCTTTGTCGCCATGAAGAACGAGGAGGGTGAATGGATTACCACAGTCTTCGGTTATCCAACTATGCTGTTTGTTTCTCATTTACGGAATCCCGAAATTATCAGCGTGATCGAGCAGCGCCAATTTGAATAAAATCATCGCTCGATGTTAGCAAACACCCGTTTTTATCCAATCTACACGCAGTACTTCAATTCACACATCACAGGAGGACATATCCATGAAAGACACCAACACCAGCCGCGAGACCAAACCGCTTACCGGGCGTTACGCCAAACTCCGCGACGATCTCAAAACCGCACTTGCCGCCGGGCAGGAAGCCGCCGCCGCTTACGATACCGATGAAGGAACCTGCAACTTCGACGCGGCTGCCCTGATCCTTCCCCGCTGGAATCGGAAACTTCTGAAGCAAGCCGCCGAGGAAGCCGGAACCGTCTGTTCCGAATGGAGCGGATGGATCAAATCCGCTTTTGTATTCGAGCCATGCGTCCGCGCACAGGGCAATCCCCGCTCCGCAGCCGCCGAAGCCATGACGGAAAAATTAAAGGAGCTGGGCTATGACGCACTGACTTACTACCAGATGGATTGACAACGAACAAAAAAATATAGGAGGGATATTTATGGCTTTTCTTCTCACAGTGCTTGCCATTATCGTTCTCATCGTATGGGAACAGATAAGAATAAAGTATTATGACTACAAAATCAAGCACGACCCGGCGTGGTGTGCGGAAGTGGAGCGCGAACGCGAAAGCAAGTTTCGGCGCAAGAATCATTGACAAACCGCCAGAACTGTGCTATAATAAAAACGGTTCTGGTGTAAAATCAGAATCTCCTTGTCGGGGGAACCATCGTGGTGGGTGGTTCCCCTTTTTTTTGTTTTCCGGTTAGCAGAAACCGGATTTTTTCTTTTTTATATACAGAAACAAAATTCATCAAACGGAGGTTTACCATGTTCACCACCGAAATCACCGCAGACACCCGCCGCAACACCATCCAGCTTCTTCACCGCAGCAAAGAAATCCTGAAAGCCCTGCACGAGATCATCGGCATGGACTTCTGTAAACCTTACACTATCGTCCGCGTGGACGGCTCCTTCACGATCAATAAGCTCCTGAAAGCAGCGGAATCCGCAAAAGACCTCAACGAATCCCTCATCGCGGGGCTGCTTTTTGGCGGTGCGAATTCCGACCCGTATCTGTTCACGCTGTCGTCCGGCGGGAATCTTACCGTTGATCTTCCTTATCACAACTGTTTCGAGCGGTTCTACGCCAAGGGAGAGTTCCATAAATACCGTACATATAAGGAAAATATAACATATCTCGTGATTCAGCAAAACAATCTTCTCAAACCCGAGCAAATTTCCCGTCGCTCCTGCGCTGACCATGCCGACCAGAACGTTCGATATATACCGGTTCATCCGGATGGGCATATCAATTATGATGATACCATAGATGTAACAATCCCGCATCTGGGAGGTAAGACCGCCCGTATTTCCGTATACCGCTCCCGAGCAGCGAAAGCGAACCAACAACCCATGTTTGACAAGAACGGATACCCGCTGTGGATGCAGTACAACGAACAGGAAGGCAAGCTCCGCCAACTCAAGGCGGATAAGGCAGCGAGCAAAGTCTCCAAGGTGGATTTTTTTCCGATGATTATCCGGATGGGGACCAGAATCAACAAGGTGAAAGCACTCCTGTGTAATGGACTGGAAAAGGCTTGCACGAGTAAGGAAGTGTCCGACATCGGCTTTTCAATCTGGCATGAGTATGCCAATGCCGTAGCCCGGTATCAGGATTTCCGAGAGTACGCTAAAAACCATACATTCAAGAGCGTAGATCACGCCAACGATATTTACGCAACAGTCATAAAATATTGCGATGAGGCAGAAGCCCATTTCTCTCACCCTGCCGCCGTCTAACCTGTAAAATCTAAAGTAAACTTTGGATTGTCTTCATATTGCAATCACTCAACAATTCACATATTATCCCAACAAGGAGAAAGCAAAATGACTTACACGATTACCCGCGAAATCAACGGGGTAAAAACCGAAATCGAACTGACGGCGGAAGAAATCCGTGACATTCATCAAATTCAGCAGGATGAATATGACCGCGAAGACGTAGAACGATTCTGCGAGGAAATGCTGGAGTTCGGCGACGACCCGCTGACAGATGCAGAGAAAGAGATTCTGCGCAAACGGTACGTTTATTACCGCGACAACAGCGAGGATTGGTGGACGTGTCTGGAAAACGCCTACTATATCATCAGCCACGGGCTGTGATCTGCGACCCCGGAATAAAATCTCCGTGATTCTTCGTTCCCGGTTAGCATCCGGTCAAATCATTCCCATCTATATTTAGAAAACATAAACAGGAGGAAACAACATGAACCTCACCTACGAAATCGACGGAATCAAGATCACCGTCTGCAAGACCCTTGCAGAAGCACAGTCCATCCGCAGAACCAACCCCAATGCTCCGGAAGAAGCATTCCTGTTCCCCGTCACCATCCCGGTTGACGAAACACAAACCGCCAGAGGGTTCAAAGTTCGAGAGTCCAAAACAATCACCGGAACCGCCATGCTCGGATACGATACATCGACCCCGGACGGTCAGTTTCTGATGCTGTCCGGAGGGTATCGTCCGCCTTTCGTCTCCATCATCTATAACTGGACTCCGCCGGAAACCGCCGAAGACTTCGGCTATATGCTCGATGACTTCACCGCATGGGCGGACTGCACCGGGAATGAGCGGGATGCGGAAGGAACTCTTCTGAAAAATCTTCTCTGACAGGTTAGCAAATCAGAAAAAATAACGCTTCTATATACAGCGCCACCAAAATTCATTCTGTAAGGAGAACCGCCATGTCATACTTCACCCACTGCACTACGTTGGAAGAACTGAAATCCGAATTCAAACGCCTCGCCTTTGAGAACCACCCGGATCGCGGCGGAGATACCGCAACCATGCAGCAAATCAATGCCGAATACTCTCGTATGTTCGACCTGCTGAAGGATAAGCACCGCAATGCCAATGGTGAAATGTACACCGCATCTACTCCCACGGATGAAGCACCCGAAGAATTCATCGAAATCATTTCCCGTCTGATCCGCATCCCGAAGATCGTTGTGGAACTTTGCGGCTCGTGGCTCTGGGTCAGCGGAAACACAAAACCCGCCAAGGATACCCTCAAGGAGCTGCATTTCTCGTGGTCTGCCAATAAGTCCGCATGGTACTACCACCACGGAGCGTACTTCAAGCGCGGAAAGAAGAAGACGTTGGATGAGATCCGCATCATGTACGGTTCTCAGGTGTTCAACGCCGAACCTGTCCGGGACGAAAACCTTATCCCCGCATAAACATACACCGCATGGATTGACCGGGTAAAAATCCCGGCAATCCGTTCTCTGCGGTTAGCAGAACGCACTTTTGATCTTTTCTATAGATGGAATGCAAAGGAGGTACATCATGCCGCAAATCAATCATTACGAATTCCCCAACGGTTCCGTAGCCTATTATATCAGTCCCAGAGGTTTCGGAAAATCCACGGTCGAGTTTGGAATCGTTGAAGAAAACTATACCGATTCCGCAGTTCTGCATCTGTACGCTTTTCCGAACGGTCGATGTGTCGACGGAATCCCGTGGGATCATTACGAAACGCCGTCCGAGTGGAGAAGAATCCCGAAGTCCGGTAAAGTCCTCGGCGAAATCCTGTGTGACTGCCTGAGCCAGCGGACAACCATCCAGTATCCTCCGATTTTCGAGGAAAACACCGCGCTGATCCAGCGGATCGTCACGAGAGCTGTTCCGGACACGTTGTCGGAAGACGTTCTGGAAGCCGTCCGGAAAGGTCTTCTGGTCAGTCAGGAGACGATCCGAACCGCCGTACCGGAAACAGAAACAGACAGCCGCGGCTGTTACCGGATTACGGCAAACTGGCGAAACGCCCCTTATAAGCCGGAGTGGATTACCCTGCCCCTTAACGAGCTGTTCCATACGTTCCGGGAAGCACAGGCAGAAATCGACAGACAGAAGCAGGAGGCGGAGCGTCTCTATAATCTGTCAGACTACGATTTCTCCGTCGAGGAAATCGACCATACCCTGAACCGATGGAGGACAATCTATCACATTCCCGATGAAACGGTTCAGGAAACCCGTCAGATGCTGCTGTCTCTCCCGCAGGTAGAGGACATCGTAACCCGCCTGTATATGGGAAGATTCCAATGGAAGTACGACCGTAACCGCAGTTGGAAAGATTTCAGAAAAAGTATAACTCCCGGTTAGCAAACCGAAAATTCAGACTGTTTATATATAACAAACGCCCGTCAACTGAACACCGCCCGGAGTGACCGCTGAATAAGAAGCTGGCACAGCGGCTAAGGAATTGCCGATGAAGAATTCGCCGGGACGAAAGCTGAAATGAGAAGTACCTCCGACGAGGGATAAGGTGGTCTCAAACGAACTGTGGAAACAGGCGAGTAAGCAGAGGATGAACGGAAGTTACCGCATAAGTGAGAGCGGGAGGGCGATTATGGAGGATTTATGAAACCGTTTTTCTCATTCACCAAACTGGTCTCGTTCGCCAAAGAATTTAAGTTCACCATCGCCGATCAGACGCTGTATCTGTTCGATTCCAAAGGACTTGTCGGCATCCGCACCCCGGACGTTGCACTTGTCGAACGTCTGAAATCCGCCGACTGTAAAGCGGAGCCGCGTGACGGTCTCTGTACTGTCTTCTCAAAATATTTAGACGGTGCAAGACTGTTTGCATTTCGAGATACGGGAATCGTCCTCCCGCAAGACGAAAACGCATACCGCGTGTATGTACCGGATGACAGCACCGAATGTGTACCAACCTGTAAACTGATCGACCGCAGAATAACGGATATTTTTTCTCCCGCAATCATTAACGGTGCATGGGAGCATCGCCAACCGTTAGTGCTGACCGGCGATGAACAGGGCGAAAACGTGGCAATCCTGCCTCCGTTTGTTGTCATAAATCCGTCGGAGAATTTTAGGGAAGCCATCCGAAATATGCGATACATTTCTGATATTTTCAGTTCATGGATTGATTACCGTTGACAAGGAGATTTATCATGAAGAACCAGCCTCGCATTGTCCCGGAACCCACACCGAAAGAAGTCGAAGCAGCCGAAGCAGCCATGGTCTATCTGAGAAAGCTGATCCTGCAAAAGCTCGTCGCTATCGCCGGTATCATCCTTCCATTCCTGTTTTACCGGATCGACGAAGGGACTGGACTGGTCGTCTCGCTGATCTTCTTTCCCTGTTGGGTCTACCTTCTGTTCTGTAAACAGATTGTGACCGAAGAACAAAGCCCGGTTAGCAAATACAAAATCCTTTCCCATCTTAACACAGAACGCAAAAAGGAGAATATTATGCCTATTATCACTAAGCCTGAACTCACAATCTCCCGTGAAATCAACGGCATTTCTACCGTAATCCAGCTCACTCCCTCGGAGGTCTATGCGCTTTCTGCGAAGCTGCGGCTCACTTATATGTACGATCAGACAGTCAACTACGCCGCAGACTGTTGCGGTCTGTACGACATTCCGGAGGATTCATTGTGGGAGATCGCCGGTGAGCTTGTAGATCTCTCCAACCGCGACGAAGATGATGTTCTTCAAAACAGAATCTATAATGCCATTGAACACCACGGACTGCTTGAAGAAGACTAACAGGAGGATAACATGCTTACCCTGACCACAACCGAACTCGAATGGATTATTTTCGCACTGAACGCACAGGCGGAAGAATACCGCGAAGCCGCTCAAAATCAGAACGGCATGGCAAAGGCATTGATGGTTCATCATGCGGGCAGCTTATACGGTGTCGCTGCGAAAGTAGAAAAGGCGAAGCAAAGCAAGGTCAAGCGGATTGCAATTTCCCGATAAACCTAAACCGGAAGAAAAACTTCCGGTTTTTTGGTTAGCAAAACGGAAATTCTATATGCAACCCGTAGACAAACCGCCCAAATGCGTGGTATAATACACAACAAGAGAAAGAAACCGGCGACCACTATTCATGCTCATCGGAGCAGGCACATCCGACGATACTCCAATCATTCGTACACAATTCAAATAACATTGCAGTTTGAAATCTCACCGATTTGGTGGGATTTTTTCATTTTCGGTTAGCAAAAGCCGGATTTTATCTTATCTATATATAGAGCGAACAATCGCTCATCATTTTCATCCATAAAGGAGAATTACACAATGAAAAACAACGTACCTGCCGCCAACAAAAAGAGGAACGCCACCCTGACAAAAGCAATCTCCGCTGCCGCATCCGTATCCGCTTCCGAATCCGGAACCGATTTCCCGGATGAACTTCTAAATAAGAAGGTCGAGGATATCACCCCGGAAGAAATCGCCTTCATGCACGACAGCAATGAGAACTTTGTCGGCAAGGAGATTAACCCTAAGCGCGTCGCCGTCTATAACGAAATGCTGGCTCTCGCCGCACAGTTTGCGGCAACGTGCGACCAGTTTCTTGATATGATCCGCTTCGATCCTGCCAGTGATCGGAAGACCGCAGCTATCTATATCGACCTGTCCGTTTATCCGTCGTTCAATCGTGAAACAGCCGCGATCCTCTCGGAACTGTACGCGAAAGCGGATTACGGAACGATGGCTCAGTCTACCAACGGCGGTATCCGAATCGGATTTGGGATCAAAAACGTCTGGCTGAAATGAGAGGTGAAGTTCTATGCCGTATAAGAAAACCAAATACTGCTGCCGCACCTGCGGTGAAGAATTTGATTCCTATCCGCAGGCGGAACAGCACGAACTGATCTGCAGCAAATGCCGTACCTGCCAAAACGCCTATTACGTTTACGGTACGGAATTCGCCTGTAAATACTACGACCTCCCGCCGGGTTCGCCGGATAAATGAGACTTCAAAAACGGTTTTCCGAAATACCACCGAAGACAATGAGGGATTGTACGGTTAGCAAATACCAAATTATTTCCGATCAATAAAAGGGGTATACAACATGGAACAAAAATTCGATATCGTCAGACTGCTTTCCGCTATTATCTTCATCGCGGTAATAGCCACAATCGCCGTCGGTATCATTTCGACAGTACACAATGAAGTGAACCGCATCACAGAGGGTGTCGTCGTAGATAAAGAGTACACTTCCGGGTACGCACGCGCAAACGGAGAAAACAAATCCTTTGCCTATCGCAACGTGCCTCCGACATACTATCTCGTTCTCTCAGGTGAGAAAAATGGGACGGAAGTCCGCTTTCGCTGTGAAGTCACGGAGGCAGAATATGAGTCTTTTCATATTGGAGACTATTACAGAAAGTGAGCCACACAATCATGAACATCATCTTTTTAGACATTGACGGAGTTTTGAACTGCCACAGCACCAAAGAACGAATCCGTGGGATGTACGGCATCGACCCCGCGAAAGTACATTTGCTCAGGCAGATTGTAGATGTTACAAATTCCGTGATCGTACTGACCTCGACGTGGAAGCTCTGTTACGATCCGTGCGCAGATATTCAGCGATCCCACGATGGACAATACCTCGCTGGCTCCCTCGCAGCGGAAGGACTGTCCATCTATGATAAAACCCGCGATTCCGGGTTGAATCGTGGATACGGAATCCTTTGCTGGATGGACGAGCACCCGGAGCTTACAGAATCAGACGGCAGCTTCGTCATTCTGGATGATGAAGAATTCGACTACCCGCGCTGCTTCTATCGCGAGAATAAGCTGTCCCGATATTGGATTCAGACCTCGTTCTATAAGAGCGGCCTGCGGGAGTCTCACGTCCGCCGGGCAATCGAGCTGATGGAATCCCAGAAAAATTTCTGAAAAATTTATTCCGGAGGTTAGCAAAACCGAAAATCGTCCTTGTCTATATGCAGCCTCAAAAAAACGAAAGGAGAAACATAGATGAATTCCTTAAAGCCGCTGACCGCCAAAACCGGAGACTCCATATTCGTCGTCAGCTATCTGAAAAAATACGGGTACGCACCCGAATATACGATAAAGGAAATGTCCGTCGCCAAACGCGGGAGAATCTACCTTACCGTCATGAACCCCAAATATCCATGCGCACTGGAGCGGTGTAAGAAATATCAGATCGAAAACGGGCGCGAACGCACGGAATACGGATGCGGAGATACCGTCACGTTCGATACCGCAGAGGATGCCAGAAGCCAAATCATGTCTGATCTTCTTGAGGAATTGCTGCGCCCGTTTCTCACATACAACGCATGGAGCGCACTGAATACACTGCCACCCGACGCTCGACCGACAGCACTGTCTACGCTTTACCATACTTTCAATCCCACTTACCCAGCCCCGGAACCCAAAATCACATTCATTCCCGCACCGGAGGAACCACATCATGAAACCGATTGAATATTCCGACAATCTCCGTATCCGCAAGCTCACAGTGCTGACCAACCCGGAAACATTCTGGGACGACGTGCGGAAGCTCACCAAACGCTGTCACTCCGATCACGCTATCGGACGCTGGCAATGCCTCGCCGAACAGCGGTATGAGGAACTGACTGTCAAAAATAATTTTCCTGCCCCGGTTAGCGAATCCTGATTTTCGTCTTATCTATATCCAACCACAAAACAGGAGGCTGACATGACCTATCAAGACCTGCTGGCGCTTGACCGCCACATCGCATCCCTTACCGATCCTGCCGACAAGCAGGAGGCGAGAGAAATCCGGCGCATCCTTTTCCGCCGCGTCGTAGCCGGATGGTGTATCTCCGACGAAGATACACGACGCGCACAGCATTACAACATCACACATCGGCTTCGCGCCGCAGACTAAGGAGGACAACATCATGAACGTACTCGACAAATTTGCCGCCGTAGAAATCAAAGCGGAATCCCGTCTCTCACTCGAAGACACCGCGTATTGCCGTCAGCAGCAGGAACTCTGTCAGATTGATGCGGACACCTTCCGCAAAATCCTTTCCATCCTGTACGAAGGAGCCGGAAAGCGGAACGAAATTCTCGGCTCCGAAAGTGAGTACCGCTATTCCCTGATCGGCTCCAGATGCGGCATTGTGGATGTGGAAAAAGCGCTGGAAGATATCCCGGAGAACTTTATCTCTACGCTTGTTGAACATTTTGAAACAAAATACAAAGTTACCCTGAACACCCGCGATGCCTGTGAACGGCTGCTCCCCGCAAAGCCGCAGGAGCCATCCCTTCGATCTTGGCATCCTCTGACAGGATGGGAGAAGGAGGAAGCAGCGCGGGAGCATAAGGCTTTTGAGAACGCATCTGCCGAATACCATATCCGGTTGCAGAACTATAAGCTGGATTACGAAGCGGTCGTGAACGAAATCTTCATCAACCAGCTCGGCGGCGCGTCGTTTGACGACGTTGGCGTCCATGAACTGAAAAAAGCGGTTCGCAGCGCCGTGACAACCAGAGACTGGCATAACAATAATGCCGTGCGGGAGGAATTCTCCGTAGTGAAAAACACACTGCGCCTGACGGGGAATCATTGCAAGGAAGACGCATGGTTCAAGCAGTATCATGACGATGTTCGCATGGAGCTGTATGACAGCGGAAAAACCATCCTCCGCGCTCTGATCCACTTCTGCACCGGGAGTCTGACCGAAATCCCGATGGATATGAAAGACCTGTTTGACTATCATTTCGACAGAGCAGAATTCCACGTTTCCTCCATGGATGCCGTGGAGCACATCAAGCTGTTCAAAAACGGGCGTATGGATATTCGTTTCAAGGATAGTATCTTCGCTAACCAGTTTGTGGAACAGTATCTCCGCGCCGCCTGACGATCTCAACAAGGATAATCTTGACAAGGAGGAAAAATGGAAGTTACCTGTGAAACGTGCGGAAAGCCGATCTATATTCCGCGCCCCGCCATGTACGCATATCGAAGATGCAGGACTCATGGACGCTGCAAGAGAACCTACTGGTTCTGCGGCTGGAACTGTACCGTTGCGTTTGATAAAAAAGACCCGCGTAAAAGGAGGTGTTGACACATGGCAGTCATCCACGTGGAGAAGACGCAGAATTACACTGTCATGTCCAACTATCATCTGCGTGATAAAAGCCTGTCGCTGAAAGCCGTCGGTCTGCTATCCAAAATCCTATCTCTCCCTCCGAACTGGGATTACACCGTGGAGGGTCTCGAAGCGATCTGCCGCGACGGCAGAGACGGTATCCGCGCCGCGCTGAAAGAACTGGAAGAACGCGGATACCTGACACGCGCCCGAGTCCGCGACAGATATGGGAAACTCGGCGGAATGGAATACACGATCCGTGAATGCCCAAACTCTGCCGAGCCTGTAACGGAAAATCCAACGTTGGAAAAGCCTGCGTTGGAAAAACCTATGCAGGAAAAACCTACGTTGGAAAATCCCACACAATTAAATACTAATAGAATAAATACAGATAAAGTAAATACTAAAGGATCAAATACTGAGAGTGAGCCCCACTCCCAGACGCGCCGTAAAAACTCCGATCCGTTCACGCCGCCGACTTTCGATGAGGTCAGGACATACTGTACGGAACGCGGGAATAGGATCGACCCGGAAATCTTCATCGACTACTACGCCGCAAGGAACTGGAACCTGTCGAACGGACAGAAAATGGCGGACTGGAAAGCCGCAGTCAGAAACTGGGAACACCGCGACCGTGGTCAGAGAGACGAGCCGTGCGGAAGTAGCTTCGAGACAGACAGCTTCTTCGCGGCCGCAGTAGCAAACACCTATAAATCAATTTTGTGAAAGAGGATCAATTATGAAACATGACTACGTACTTCGCAACTACCTTATGGATTTCGGGAAAGCTCTGCTGGTCGGCAGCGTCGCCTGTGCCATGGCGTGGGGTGGTCTGGTATTCGCTAAAGAATACATCATCGAATCGCCGGAACTGCCGACAGTGAAACCGGAATACGTTATCGAAACCGTCGAGACTCCCGCCCTGTCCGCCTCGGAACCGATCGTGTATGAAGCCCCGGAACAGCAGGAGCCGGAACTGCTCGTCGGCTTCGATGGACTCACGGCATACGCATGGGAGCTGGAAGAAGCGGCAAAGATCGTCACGCTGGAAGCCGTAGGAGAGCCTGTGGAGGCGCAGATTACGGATGTCGGTATCATCATGCGCCGCGTCCAATACGGACGTGAGACGGGGCTGTGGGGTTCCACCGTGCATGAAATCCTGTCAGCCAAAGAGGACAATGGATCGCTCGCCTTCTCAACGTGGACGGATATCGACGCAGAAATCGAAGTCCCCGACAGCATCCGCGAAATCGTCTACGATGCATTTTACAACGGAACAGACGTGCCGTGGAACCTGATGTGGTTCCGGGCGGATTACTACGCCGGATGGGGAATCCCGGCATTCTGTATCGGAAATACATACTATAACTACTCGCCGTGGGTACGGTAAGGAAAGGAGAAAATCATAATGCCTTGGATTAACTGGACTCCCGTAAACGATCACCTTCCGGAAGACGAGCTTCCCGCGAAGTCAAATCGGAAACAAATCAAATGCCTTGTTACAACAGAACACCGTCTGCCGAACGGGCATATAAGCCGATACGTCCGGGAATGCACCCGGATGGCGTATAGTACGAGCTTTTGGTTCTGGAGTAGAGCACCGGACTGATTCGTTACCGCGTGGGCTCCCCTGCCGAAAGCATATCCGGAGGAATAACGATGCAGGGGTATATCAGCAAACAGAAGTTACTCGAAAGTCTTGAGAATATAAAAGCGGAATACGGCAACGATAATTCGTCTCTCGTCGAGCAGAGCGAAGTCCTCGATCTGGTATTCGGCTTCCCGCCCGAAGACGTTGTACCTGCCACCCATGCACATTATTGCGGTGCGAAGATGGACGAAAAATAAAGGGGGTTCAAAAAATGAAAAAAATGAAAAAAATCATGATTGTCACTCTGGCAGTAGCGATGGCGGTATTTTCCGCCGGATGCGAGTACACTCCCAGCGCGTCCGTAGTGGACGCAAACAAGCAGATGGGTGTAGCGGATAATCTGGCATATGCACAGCCCACGCCCACCGATATATCGTATTCGCTGGAACGTTACAACCTAATCAGGCGTGCGTACTGGGTGAACGGACAGCGGGAGAAAGCCAACTCCCTTGTCTGCCCGGTGGAGAAACCGTTGGGGTACATCGTTCTTTTAAGCGGCAGTACCATCGTCAATACGTTCGTCGTTGACGGAAAAGTCACCAGCTTGAACAGTTTTCTCACGCCGAACTGCGTCGAGGATCTGCAAGCTATGCGTGGCAGTTATTATCTGGTCAATGTCGAAATGGCTGACGTGGACGGCAGCTATGGCGAGAATGATCGTGGGATATTCTTTTTCACACCTGACGGGAACTACTTCGAGTGGACGGCTGAATATCTGTACTCCGACGTTCCGTTCGTCATCGAAGCTCCCGCCGTGAGATTCGAGGAGGTAAACGATGAAAAATAAAACGATTATTGCAATTGTTGCAATCGTATCCGTCGCAATCCTTGCGACGGGATGCGGCATCACTCCGGCGGGTCGCGCCATGTTCAATACGTGGGGATATGCCGTCCAGAGGGTGGACGATGCGACGAGCTATGAAACGAAGAAAACGGTGGAGGACACGTGCCGCGCCATGATGGCAAGCTACACGGCGGATCGTCTGACATATCTCCAGTACCGCGACAACGACGACGAAGAAAAGCAGTCGTGGGCGGAACAGGCGAAAATGCGTGCGAACCGGACAGCGGCGAACTACAACGAATATATCTTGAAAAATTCGTTCGTATGGAGGGATAATATCCCTTTCGACGTAGAAGCAAGGTTAGAGTACATTGAGTATTAAAAAGGAGAAACAATATGGTATATGATAACATCAATGAGTTCGCGCTGAAATGGCATCGGGTAGAAGACACCCTGCCTGAAAACGAACCGCGCGACCAAAAGTACCCCGGTGATATTCCGTGCGTAACACGCGCGGAAGGCTCATTTCATGGCGCAGAGCCAAACGTGTATATCATGAGGAATGCGCGTCGGGAGCTGTCGTACCCTGAAAAAAAATGGGTGTGGGATCACTGCCTGACGGGCTACAAGATCGTAGCGTGGGCGCATGTGCCTGCAAATGAGGATGATATTTCGCTCTCCGCTCCGGCTGCTCATGCACATTGGTTGGATAATGGAGTGTACTATAACGCCGCGCATTACAAGTGTTCAAGGTGCGGATACGAGACGGAACCTGCACCAAGTAAGTTCTGCCCCGAATGCGGAGCGAAAATGGATGAGCAATAAGGAGGATAAAAGATGAATGGATGCACGAATAGAGATCGAGAGCTGGAACCGTTTGAGAGACTTCATATCGGTTACGATCATTCGGATATGCACATTGAAGTGGAGGTGATTTATAATACCTCCGCAGATCCCGGAGAACTGATTGCCAAGCTCGATGAAGACCTTAGTCATTACGCTGACTCATGCAGGAGAAATGTGCAAGCCCACTGTTCAAACGAACACCCTGAAGCGAAGTATTGGGGGGAACTGGATAAATTGATCATGTCGGACAAAATGGACGAATTCTGGAAAATGGTTGAGGCATACCAGATTAAAGGTGACAAATCGCATCCGAAGAAGGCGGATAAGGCGCGGGACGAGTGGAGCAACAATCCATTTGACGGAGATTATCACGGATGGGGAGGAGTACCTGATGATTGATCCCGATTGCGTATTATGGCAATGAAAACCCTCCCCAAAGACCACCGCGTGTGGGTAACATATCTGGACGCGAACAATCGCCCCCGCTTCCAAATCACAAGCGACTCAGCGAGATTAACCTATCACCTCTGGAAAGTCGCACCGGACGGATACGAACGCCTCGGTAAGTCCCCTTCCCCCGACCAACTGACGGAACAGTTCTCCGTCATGGAAGAAACCCGTAAAGAATAAAGACAAGAAAGGAAAATAACCATGTCCGCAAAAATTCTTGACTGCCGCTCCCTCGCGGCGAAATATAAGCAAAGCATCAAGAAGTCACTGGAAAGAAGTGATCTTGACGAACCTGTAACCCTGACCGTCGTGCAGGTGGGTCACGATTCCGCAAGCGATACCTATATCCGCAACAAGAAAAAGGACTGCGAGGAAGTCGGAATCCAGTTCGAGCATATCGAACTCCCGGAGGATATTCCGTTCGATACAGCGCGTAGCATCGTGGAAAGTATTCATAACCCCGTTATCATTCAGTGCCCGCTTCCGGAACGTCTGGAAGACCTCCCCCTCATGGTTGATTCACAATACGATGTGGACGGTCTCGGTCTGATTAACACCGCATACCTGTATAACACTGGCTCGTCGGATTACGAACCATGTACCCCCGGCGGCATCATGTGTATTCTGGCAGAAAACGATATCCCGATTTCCGGGCAGAACGTCTGCATTGTGGGACGCAGCAATATCGTAGGCAAACCGCTCGCCCACATGATGATGGATGAAGACGCCACCGTCACCGTATGCCACTCGAAAACCAGAGACCTTGCGGAACATACCCGTCAGGCTGACATTCTCGTGTCGGCAGTCGGAAAAGCCGGTCTGATTACCGCCGATATGGTAAAACCCGGAGCCGTCGTGATTGATGTAGGCATCAACCGGAACAGCGAAGGAAAGCTCTGCGGCGATGTGGATTTCGACGCGGTAAAGGAAGTCGCAGGAGCAATCACCACCGTCCCCGGAGGCGTCGGACTGATAACCCGCGCCATGTTGCTGTATAACGTGCTGTTCTATGCCAAGCCTATATGCGGCGCGTGAACCGCAATAAAGAAAAATACGGCGTGAATGGAAATGGACTTTTCGGACACGCTTGGATGTCAAATGAGGACAGAATATTTCAATGAACACACTAAAAATTGAGCGACTGCTCGCACAGAAATATCATTATTCCCCTCTTCCTGCTGAACTTTCCGGCAAATACAGAGAGTTTTTCAAAACGAACATACCGGATTATTTAAGCGTAGAAGGAAGTGATGCCCCGCTATATACATCACACGGCAGCAAAATCTGTGATAGATATGAGCGGATCGTGATCGGAGATTACGGAGCCTTTATCGAGTTCTTACACAAACCGTGCGATGTAGACTTCGTAATTCAGCCGGGACAAGAATATCGCATCAACGACAGAAAGTACAGCAGGAACGTAAAGTACCTGTGGATGACAATTGACGATTCGTCCGGCGTAAAAATCTATCACCAGAAGAAGCCTGTCGCATATGCCGATTATAAACCCAAACGGTACTATGTAAGCGTTCACGAGGTGTTCGCTCAATAATCACGCAAAGTCATGGAAACAGGTTAGCAAACCCAAAAATTTTCCGATATTATAAGCACAACCAACCGTAAGGAGATAAAATGAAATACATACCCACCTACCAGACGCTGCCACTGGAACAGCGCAAAGACCTCAACGCAAAGATCGTCTACCTGATCGAGCAGGACAAACTGTCCGATTACGGCATCACACAGGAAGACGTATTCAACTACTATACCGGAGACGGCGGTCTTCACGGATTGGAACGTGCCGATTATCGGAATTATCACGATTACGCCGAGGCAAAGAAGGAAATTGAGAACGGGCAGTTCTTCACTCCTTCTTTCCTCTGCCGGATCGTTATGGAATCTCTAAACCCGACCGATCACGAAACCGTAGCCGATCTGACGTGCGGAATGGGATCCTTCTGCAACTATATGGAGCATGAGGAATGTTTCTACGGAAACGAGCTGGACGTCGCCGCGTATAAGGTGGCAAAATGTCTCTACCCCAACGCCGCGCTCGACAACCGCGACATCCGCAGCTATCAGCCGAAACAGCAGTTCGATTTCGTGGTCGGAAACCCGCCGTATAACCTCAAATGGTGGACGGATCAGGGCGAGATTCTTTCTCAGCTTTTCTATTGCCAGAGAGCGCACGAATTTCTGAAGCCGCTCGGCATTTTAGCCGTCGTCGTCCCCCGTTCCTTCCTCGCGGATGACTTTTCGGATCGCCGCATGATCGAGGATATGCGAGACCGCTTCGATTTTCTCGGACAGATCGCCGTCTATGGAGATGCGTTCAAGGCTCTCGGTGTTGAGGGATACGACACCAAGATTCAGTTCTGGCAGAAACGCGAGGAAGATGCAAAGCCCAAACCATACCGGACGGATTTCGTGGCTGAGCTGAACGATTTCCCGGATGAAAACGCCATCCGCACCCTGATGGAGACGATCCGCAGGCACATTACGGACGCGGCAGTCGCAAAGCTGCGCTCCGTTCATGCGAGAAGGGTTGCCGTAGCTTCCGGGTCGGACGATTTCCGGTATCAGGTAAACCGAATGCTGTACCAGATTTCCATTCATCCCGCTACCAAGAAATATTACCCGAAGTGTCAGGAAAAGCTCTACGAGTTTGAGCATCAGGAAAAGCCGGACGGAATGACGTGGGAGGATTGGGCGAAGACAAAGCTCACCGAAAAGAGGGTGCTTTCCTATCTGAGACAGACTCTCCGCAAACAGAGCGCAAAGCAGCAGCTCGACAGAATCCGTCCGGTCAAACGCGGGAGTAGCCTTGTCTGGGTCGGAGACAGCCCTAAAGCGGAACGCTCGTTATCGGAGGTAGAAAAAACACCGATCCCGATCCACCGGATTGTTACAAGCGGTGATATTCCGGACGAAGAACTTTGGAACAGCTTTTCCCGTCTGATCCACCGGAAAGCTCGCGACTATCAGCGCGAAACAATGCCGTTTGCCGATATGTTTCCGTCGGAAGGAATCGCAAAATACCTGAACGGATTCTCTTTGTACGATCAGGAAAACGCGGAAACCATTCGCCTCAACGAAATCCAGAAACATGATCTGAACCTGCTCCTGCAGAAGCATTACACCCTTCTCCAGTGGGAACAGGGTTCAGGTAAAACTCTTGCGGGAATCGCAGCCGCAAGGTATCGCATGGAACGCCAGAGCGCAAAAAACGTATGGATTATCTCTCCCGCGATCTCCATTCATAATAACTGGGAGGTTTGCCTTGATAACTACGGGCTCCCCTACCGCACAATTTCATGTCTGAACGATCTGGAATCCGTAAAAGACGGGGACTGGATGCTTGTTACTCTGAATATGCTCTGTAAGTATCGGAAACAGATCAAGGAGCTGGTCAGAAAAGCCGGGCAGAACATCTGCCTGATCTTCGATGAGAGCGATGAAATGTCAAACCCGTCCGGGAAGCGCACAAAGGCGGCGCTGGATTGCTTCCGCAGAGCGAGATATAAACTACTGATGACCGGAACCAGTACCCGGAATAACATTTCTGAGATTGCCCCGCAGCTTGAACTTCTTTACAACAACTCCTATAACATGATCTCGTGGGCGCAGACCACATACGGGTATGACAGAAAAGACCGTGAAGCGGGATTGCAGGAATACCCCAATGATTATTGCGGAGACCCCATTCCGGCATATACAGATGGATACCGCCTGTTTGCAGCGTCGCATCTGCCGGAAAAGATTACCGTCTTCGGTGTGGGTCAGAAAACGCAGGATATCTATAACGCGGATGTTCTGAACAGACTGCTTTCCTACTCCGTCATTACCCGCACGTTTGAGGAAGTGACCGGTAAGGAAATCCGCCGACTGCATCAGGTAACAGTTCCTTTTTCGGATGCGGAGAAAACCGTCTATCATAAGGCAATGGATGAATTTTATACCATGCGCTCCCGTTACTTCGCTTCTACCGGAAACAGCCGCAAAGACAGCATGATGGCGTTGATCCAGCAGATTACCCTTCTCCTTCGGATTTCTGCCGCTCCGAATACCGTAGCGGAATACGCCGGAGACACACCGACAAAAATCCGCAAGGTGGTCTCCATGCTGGATGAATGGAAGGATGAAATCGTCGCCGTCGGAGTGCGTCACAAGATCGTGGTGGACGCATACGCGGAAGCGATTCGCACCGCCATGCCGGATCGTCCCCTGTTCATTGTGACGGGTAGCACAACCACCATGAAGGAACGTCGAAATCTTCGCACACAGCTTCAGGAGAGCCGGAACGGTATCCTGCTCTGTACACAGCAGTCCCTCCCGTCCAGCGTCAACTTCGAGTTCGTAAACAAGGTTATCCTCCCGGAACTGCACTACAACAACGCCCGTATGAGCCAGTTCTATCACCGTTTCATTCGATATACCAGTACGGATTGGAAAGACGTCTACTTTGTTACCTACGCCGGAAGCATCGAATCCAATCAGATGCAGATGGTGTTGGCGAAGGAAAAACTCAACCTGTTCATGAAAGGTCAGGAACAGGATCTCGACGAAATTTATGAGCGTTTCGGTGTGGATTATAACCTGATGTCCATGCTGATGACGAGAGAACGCGACGAGGACGGGAACCTGAAAATCCATTGGGGAGAACAGTCCATCCAATGAGAAATGGCTGTACAATCACGAACAGCCATTCTAAACAAATGTTCTTTCTTTTTTCAAACTCCGTATTCCTCGCGGAAAATACGAAGCATATCATTCTCCCATGCAGTTTTGATATGTCCGGCGCACCACTTTCGATACCGTTTCAGGTGGATCGCGGAAGCCTGCTCCGACAATCCGAACCATACCATGATCTCAATATCACTCTGGATTCCCATAGCACGAAGGATCGGGAGCGGGGCGAGCAGATTCCAGACAAAGTAGTCCGCCTCGCTCTCCTGATTGACGCTGCTGCCGTCGCTGACCGTATGTCCCAGAAACAGATGCGCCATTTCGTGCGTCTGTGTCCATAAAATTCTTCCGTTTGGGCGATCTGCATTATATAGGATCAAAGCTCTGCCTTTCCTGCGATCTATGTGCGTCGCTCCGTCTTCTGAGCCGCACATCCTCGCTACGTCGGATACATGACAGGAACTGGCCTGTGCCATCTCCTGATAGCTCATCATGCGCGACGGCATCGGCAGCAGAGGCATTAAAGCGCCTGCATAGAATGGATACGACAGCGACGGAAGCCGCCGATAAACGTCCAATACCCTCTGCTGGATATATGCCCCGCGTACAGCCGGATAATTCTGATAGTGCATTACGTGTTTTCCCCATCTTCCTCTCCCCGAAAGGCATATTCAAAGCCGATTTTCAAAATTCGCATTGCCCTTGTTTTGTCCGCCGGAGTCATTCTGGATGTAGCCCGCTGAAAAGATACAATATCCTCATCGGACAAAACTCCTTCGGCAGACTGTCTGGAGTCGGAAAGTCCGCAGAGATAGTCAACCGTAACATGGAAATACTGTGCAACGTCCATGATTTTGTCGATTGTGGGACTTGCCGTCTTCCAGCGGACGATAGTGCCGTTCCCAAAACCAAGCTCTTTCTCAAGGAAAGCAATGCTGATCCGCGACTCTTCGCATAACCGTTTTACACGTATAAACAAAATCCCAGCTTCCATTTTCTCTCCGTAGATCGTAATCGAATCGCAAAAATATTTTTAGATTTATTTCTAAATTGCTATTGACAATTAGACTATTTTCGATTATAATAGTGTTGCCATTGAGAACGGTCTAATTATACCACCGAAAGAAAATTTTGTCAAGTATGTCGTGCAAAGGAGACAGAAAAATGCAAATTGTGATGTCGTCCCATGTTGTTCATCAGCATCATATAGAAAAGGAGGAATATTTCGGGGATGAAGTCCCGTTCCAAATTGACTATCATTCACTGAATTGCACACTGCCCGTGTTTGTGTTACATACACCCGTCTGGGATGAATTGAAATTTCTGATCTTCAACGAATTGCCCAGCAGCGTAGTCCCGCGAATGTCTGAGTGGGATCAGACCGTCGAGGAAGTCAGACTCACAGTCTCCATATACCCCATGACGCTTGGCAGAGTGAATCGCCTCGATGTAAAAGTTGTGGCTAAAAACGGTGATACATATCTGTATAGTTTCAATGTAGCCTTATCCAACCAAGAATGGAACAATTTCTGCCAGATTTTTTTTGAACTACCGCCCGAAAAGTCCGGAATGACACAAAATACCACGCAGGGATATCGCAACTACCTCGCGCTTCACAGAAGGCAATAATTTATGCGATTATTTTTTAAGTTTCTATTGACAAACCGATTTTCGTGTGCTATAATATACTCAGAAGTTAAGGACAGAGAACCTTAATGTAGAGGTAACAAAACATGGAAATCAAGGAACAGTTTTATAGGGACTATCTTGCTGAGAATAATATCGCGGAAGCCACCAAGACTCAGTTTGATATGTGGTGGAAACGTATTCTCAAGGCGGAGTCCGCGATGGATAAGCCTATCGATCAGGGTTACGGCGAAAATGAGTGGCGTGAATTCTTAATGAAGTGCTCCATCAGAAGCGTGTCTACGCTGAACACCATAAAGACGCAAGCCTATAAGTACCTTCGTTATCTTGTGAAGAATGGTATTGTGTCGGAGGATTGTATAACGGCGCTGGCGTCAGTCAAGTTTGAATCGCTGTCGTTTATCGCGGAAGATGATTCCATCCTGTATTTCAAAAACGTGAATGACGTAACAAGTGCTATCGAAGTCACGATGGATAAAGCACAGTGCAAATTCCCTGAGCGCGATCCTGACAGTTATCTTCCTCATATTGCTGCCGTATACCTGTATTGGTATGGACTGACCGACGACGAGATTGTGTCGTTGGAAAAACGCAATGTTTCAAGGTCGTCTCTGACTGTCGGCGATAAGGTTATTGCAATTTCTGACAAGGCCGGAGAGGTTCTGGTTAAATACCGGGACTCAGACGGATACACTCAAAAAGCAAAAGGCATTATCACGCTGCATTACCTTGACAGCGATTATCTGTTTCGGACGTATCGCAAAACGCAGCTCCGGTCTGACAACTTAAAGTGGCTGGTAGCCGATTTCAACAGAGTGATGGACGGCAAGTGTTCGCTCATGCCGGAGGTTATCGGAAAATCTGGACGAATGCACCGATATTTTATGGCGGAATGTGAGTCACAGGTCACGCCCGCGCTGCCCAATCGAGCAGAAGCTGAGGCTTTCTTCTGCGAGAAATTCTCGTCCGAAAAGGATTGGCAGAACTTTGTGCGTGAGTATTCGATGTACAAAAAACTATACCATTGATGACAGGGGTGGAAATCCGCCCCTACACCAAAGGCTTTTGCAACTCATATTATCAATTTTTGCGGATGTAGCTCAGCGGTAGAGCTCCTGACCTTTAATCAGGGAGTCGAGAGTTCGATCCTCTCCATCCGCATCAGACAAACGAGGCGTGGCTCAGCTTGGCAGAGCGCCTGCTTTGGGAGCAGGATGCCGCAGGTTCAAATCCTGTCGCCTCGATCCGGTACACTGGCGCAACGGTGAGCGCATCCGGCTCATAACCGGACGGTTTCGGGTTCAAATCCCGGGTGTACCATATGCCCGTATGGCGGAATTGGCAGACGCGCCGGTTTTAGGAACCGGTTCTGAAGAATGCGGGTTCAAATCCCGCTGCGGGATGCGATTCTTGCAGCGAACAAGGAGGCGACACACAGGGTTGGCGTTTCCGTCATGAGAGTTGGTGTTGTGCATGACGCAACAGAAAAGCTCGAAATGGCAGTACAATGCGCCGAACATTGGTCAACGGCGCTGGCAATGCTGATTGACCTCAGTGAGTTGGATCATTGGGCAGGCGACAATGTTGTGTACGATGACATTATAAGCACTCTGCGCAGTACGCAGGCGTACATACTCGGTCTGTGCGAGGGTACGAACTACAAGTTTGCGAACGTTAGTGATACAAGCTTGTTGACAGGAGGGAAGTACGTCAACAGGATGTTATCTATCGTCAGTAACCTCGTTTATTTCGTGGCAATGGAAAAACCGAGGACAGTATGAGAATCATCGACAAAAATGTTGGAAAAAACTGCGACGGAGCGTACCAGTCCAACCAATATTACCGATGCAGAAAAAGTGTAGAAATCACGGATTTGACACGAAAACGTCGTTCCGGGGTCAGAGAAAGGTTAATCTATGAACATCACAAACATTCCAAGGCTTGTGCGATTTGACGATATCGAACAAGGACAATGCTTCCTGTTTTACGGTCACGTCTTCTTAAAAATCCGTCCAATCGCGTATGACACGAGGGAAGAAAAAGGGGTGGTATACAACGCTGTAAATTTGGAGAACGGGAACGTCACTACGTTCTACTTGTCTGAAGAATTCATTGTCCTTGATGCCGACATAAACATTAGAGGCATCAGGGGATATGATAAGGATTGATGGATAATCATCGGCAGGCACACTTGTGTACATTGATTACAAGGAGAACGAAATGGCTGAAATCAACACCTTGCCGGTTCGATGCCGGTCTCCGACATCGCCGCATATCTTTATATATTTTTCTTTATATATTTTGTGGTTGATACGCGGGTCATCGCTGTTCACGGCGAGACTCCTTTCTTAGCAACTCTATGGATTCCCGAAGATGCGAACACAGGCGGTATTACCATATCGTTAGACATTTCTCCGCGGACCCTGCTCCTGTGGCTGATGGGGTCTTTCGGGAACGGATTTTCGTAAGAAGAAGCAAACTCTCTGTTGCCGTTGAAATGATAGATACGGCATCGGTGCTGACACCTATCAGATACAAAAACCGCGTTACGGCTCTACCGGCACGTCAGACCGGGCGATGGTACAATACGAGCCAATGAATCCCGACATTTCCTGAGTTCTGTTTAACGTCAGTTGTTTATTGCCCTGCCGGTCGTCGGGCATATCATAGATGTGTAGACAGAGAGCAGGAGTAAGCTGAGTCCAGACACGGCGGAACACCGGAGGCGTGGATGAGGATTTCCGAACCGGTTTCGGAGCGGCAACGACGACCAACTGAAAGCGTCGCGGCGTTGTGTACGGCGTCCTCCAAGTCTGGATTCAGAAAACGCTGTCGTGGCTCAATGGCAGAGCAGGGATTTTGTAAGTCTCAGATTGCGGGTTCAAGCCCCGCCGACAGCTTCGGGTAACGGTTATCCAGAGAGTAAGCAAGGTTCGATTCCCCGATCAACCGGTTCGACTCCGGTTGATGTGGTCTGAAACTCTCGCACTACCCCGTTATTGTATAATGGTAGTACGCTGTGCCCAGCGCGGAGGTTCCGGTTCGATTCCGGAGAACGGGTCGGGTTGCTCCCGAAAGCATATCTTGGCAGCTCAGAAGAACTGCAAAGACTTGGGACGGACTGGTGGTAGTCCGTAGAGGTCAGGTTATTGTCAGGTTATTGTGCGGTGATAGACCTATTCCGCACGCTTAAAATGACAGCCGGAAAGACGGCACATCGCCGTAACCATCGAGGCGATTCAAACAGCTGTCGTGCGACAGATAGAGTAAATATCGAGGAGTCGCAACATATCAATGCTTGTGAGATATGTTAGATTGTGCTATGACCGTTACGCACACAGAACGGGATTCGGGAGACCGTTCGCCTAACATAGGCGTTTCACGGAGACAAGAGTGGTCGCGTGAAACAAAAATATATGTAGTTCGGCGGGATAAGAACAGAAACTGTCCCTCATGCAGAATTAGTGTTAACGGTCAGCACGTCAGTTTCCCAAGCTGAAAGTGCGGGTTCGAGTCTCGTATTCTGCTCCAAGTGCGGTGTTAAGCATAGTGGTACTGCGGCCGATTGCTAATCGGTTCCCCGTGTATTCGGGGCGGGGGTTCGAGTCCTCCACACCGCGTATCCGGCGGGTTCGCCTAATTGGTATGGCAGCGGTCCTGAAAACCGCCAGTCTCGCAAGGGATTGTGAGTTCGAGCCTCACACCCGCCGTCGGACGTGCGCCAAACGTCCGGTTCCTTTCTCTTACAGCCGCGGTTTTCCCATCCGCGGCACATCGTGTGATGCGGTCATGGAAACATAGCGTATAGCGGCGGTTATACGCTCACAGCAACTGTTAGATGAATCTGCAAAATTCATTCCCCGCAGTTCGACTCTGCGGCGCACGACATCCGCCCATAAAAAAACAAATATTTCACGAAAGGATGATGACCCGTGCCTTTTATGGAGGCAATCCGCAAAAACATTACCGACTCCGAAAATGATTCCGTAACGGAAAACGGCGCTCACGGTTATCGTACATCCGGAAAGAAGCTGCTTGATCTCAATTTCTCCGTTTCGTCCCTGCGTGAACGAAGCGAAGATGAAGTCCGAACCGCTTTCATAGAAGCGTTCGACGAAGACCCAGTTACTGCGATCAAGTGGCTTTTTTACGCCAGAGATGTTCGGGGCGGACTCGGAGAGCGACGCCTGTTCCGCATCGCTTTGACAGAACTTGCCGAGCGGGAAAAAGAACTGGTAAGAGCCGTACTGCCGTTGGTTCCGGAATACGGAAGATGGGACGACCTGTGGTGCCTGTTCGACACGCCGCTGTCCAATGACGTGTTCTGCATGGTTGAAGATCAGCTCAACGCGGATATGTATAACCAGCTCTACGGCAAGTCCGTTTCGCTTCTGGCAAAATGGATGCCGTCGCTGAATACCTCGTCCAAAAAGACCAGAGCGCTTGCCAGAAGAAT
The DNA here is from genome assembly GCA_937907165.1 of uncultured Bacteroidales bacterium. GTDB lineage: Bacteria > Bacteroidota > Bacteroidia > Bacteroidales > Paludibacteraceae > UBA1181. The sequence goes on from CALCUH010000010.1 coordinate 81,382, forward strand.
GGCACACAGTCTCGGATGGTCGGAAAAAACATACCGGACAACACTATCGTGCCTGCGGGATCGGATCAAAGTTGTGGAACGCGATATGTCGGCAAACAGGTGGGGCGATATCCCGTATCCCTCCGTGCCTTCCAGAGCAAATCTGATTTACAGGGATGCGTTCATGCGCCATGATCCGGAACGCCGCACCGAATATCTTAACGAAGTGAACGGCGGAAGGACGTCCATCCATTCCGGGACATTGTTCCCGGGTGATATTGTCCATAAAAATGGATACAAACGCGACGATTCCTGTGAAGCACTGTGGAATGCGCTTCCGAATATCATTGCAAAAGGCGAAGGAACGATGGTCGTAGCGGACGGTTCCGGCTCCATGACATGGTGCTCTACCGCCGGAGGCATGACGCCTTGGGAGGTTGCACACGCGCTTGCCATCTACTTTGCGGAACGGATGACCGGAGAATTCAAAGACCGCTATATTACCTTCTCGTCTCACCCGCGGTTTGTCGATCTGAGTTCCTGTGGCTCCCTGTATGATAAGCTGACAGAAGCCAGAAAGCATTCGGATTGCTCCAACACCGACATTGAGGCGGTGTTCAGAATGATTCTGGATACCGCATCCGCGAATGAAATGACTCAGGACGATCTTCCCAAAAATATCCTAATCATTTCCGATATGGAATTCGACGCCCCAAGCCAGCATTTCGGCGCGAAACTGTTCGACAAAATCCGTAAGGACTATGAGTCTCACGGCTACCGCATCCCGCGTCTGATTTTCTGGAACGTCGCCAGCCGTACCGGAACGATTCCGGTGATCGAAAATGATCTCGGCGTTGCGCTCGTGAGCGGATACAGTCCCAATACCGCAAAGATGGTCATGAGCGGCAAACTCGATCCGTATGAATGTCTGCTTGAAACGCTGAACAGTGAACGCTATCAGCCTGTGGAGGATGCGATCCGTGGTCTATCTTGATAACGCCGCCGATACCGCAGTATTGCAGACCGTTCGAGACGCCGTTAGTGTGTGTATGCTGTACGCGGGTAATCCGTCCAGTATCCATTCAGCCGGACAGAATAACGCCCGGCTCATTGAAATAGCCAGAGAACAGGTAGCAAAATTGATCGGTGCAGATCCGGATGAGGTGTACTTCACATCGGGCGGTACGGAATCCAATAATCTGATGTGTCGGTTAGCAAGGAGAGAAAACATCCTTTTCTCTAAAGCAGAACATCCATCCGTCAAAAATGCTTTGGCATGGCATGATTCCGCAGATCTTCGCATCGAAAACGATGGCGTGATTGATCTGGGAACGTTGCAGCGGGATATCGAATTCGTTGAGTGGCAGGAATCTTTGAGACGCCAGAACGGATTTGGAGGCGATAACGCCAACCCCAACACTCTGCTGTTCGTCCAGTGGATGAACAACGAGACCGGGGCGGTTCAGCCGATGGAAAAGATTGGACAGCTTGCAGAGAAATACAATGTCATGCTGCTGACAGACGCGGTACAGGCTGTCGGACATACGCCAATCGATGTTCATCAATGCAATGTGGATTGTCTCACCCTGTCCGGGCATAAATTCGGAGCGCCGCCCGGCGTCGGAGCAATCTATATCCGACGAGGGGTCAAGGTTGATCCTCTGATTAAAGGCGGCGGGCAGGAACGTGGACTACGTTCCGGCACAGAAAACGTCCCCGGCATTGTCGGACTCGGCATAGCGGCGGCCTACGCACAAAAGAACCTCGAACACCATAGATCGGTGTGGAAAAGCCTCCGAAAAATCTTCATCGACAGGCTGGACTTGGGAATGCCGTTCTGGATCAACGGTACAAACGCATACAGCCCGATTATAAGTCTGACAATCCCGGAGATTCCCGCCGAAAATCTCGTCACTTATCTCGACGCACATGGCGTATGTATCTCAGCAGGAGCTGCCTGTCACGCGAACGGCTCTACCCCGTCACCCACGCTTACCGCAATGGGTCTTACACCGGAACACGCCATGTCAACCGTGCGAATTTCCATGGGATATGGCACATCTGAGTACGACATGGAAACCGCCGCCAACACCATAGTGGACGCCGTCCGCTTTTTCAAATCTTTTAGCAACTCATAATACTTACTATAAAAGAAAGGAGAACCATGTACTGCGCATATATTACCCGAATTCGCAACCTTCGCAAACATCCCAACGCGGATCGTCTGCTGATCGGTGAGTGTTACGGTAACTCCGTGGTTGTAGATCTGCAGATGAAACCCGACAGTCTCGGTATTTACTTCCCTGTGGACGGAAAACTCGGTCGGGAATTCGCTGAGAAAAACAACCTGCTCCGTAAAAAAGACGCAGACGGTAAATCCATCGGCGGGTACCTTGATCCGGAAAAACGCAATATCACCGCTATGAAGCTGCGCGGAGAGAAAAGCGACGGTCTCTTCCTTCCGCTGAAATCTCTCGAATCCTTTACAGACATCACGAAGCTCAAAGAAGGGATGGTCATTACGGAGCTGAACGGCGTGAAAATCTGTGAGAAATACATTCCCATCCGCCAGACGCCGAACAAACGCGGCGGTACTGAGCAGCATAAGCACAAAAAGTTCAGCAAACCCGCCGTAACCTGTCCGATGTTCCTGGAGCATATCGACACCGCGCAGCTTGCTTATAACCTGAACGAATTCAAGCCCGGAGACCACGTGGAAATCACGCTGAAAATGCACGGTACCAGTCAGCGAACCGGATACCTCCCCGTCATTACCGGATATGCGGATTCTTTGCTTGCAAGACTCAGAAATCATTTCCGTATCCGACACGGAAAGCCGCTTATTCACGACGGCGCACCGATCTCGGAATATCAGTATGTTGACGGCACACGCCGAACGGAAAAACTGGAAGGCGGATTCTACGGAAACGACTCCTTCCGCAAAGCACACGCCGACAAATTCAGAGGTAAGCTCTGGAAGGGCGAAACCGTTTACTACGAAGTCGTCGGATTCACCGATTCCGGAGCGCCGATCATGCCGTCCGTATCCAACGCAAAGGTGAAAGATAAGGAATTCTCCGCTACCTACGGTGATATGACTGTATTCTCATACGGGTGTTCACCCGACGGTATTGGGACGGAACCCATGGGTTACTACGACGGCGAATGCAGCGAACCGTGCGCATACAACCAGCTTCCGAAATCCGAATGCTATGTGTATCGGATGACCATGACGTCACCCGACGGACACGTTGTCGAATACCCGCCGGATTTTATGCGGACCCGCTGTGCGGAGATTGAAGTTCATACAGTCCCCGTGCTGTATGAGGCTTCGTTCTTTGACGACGGTGATAGCCCGTTTATCGGGTATGATACAGAGACTGTGCAGAAAAACGTCATGGAGCTTGCAGAACGGTATTGCGACGGCGCTGACCCAGTGGGTAAAACGCATATCCGTGAAGGGATTGTGGCGAGAATCGTAAACCGACCCGCATTCACGGCGTTCAAATTCAAAAACTTTAGTTTCAAACTGATCGAAGGCTTGATTAAAGATACCGCCTCCGCTCCCGATATGGAAGAAGCACAGGAGGTAATGGGCGAGCCCGCATCGGAGGGAAATGATGACACAGGTATTTAATATGCTGGTGGGTCTTCCCGGTTCCGGAAAATCCACCATTGCCGCAGAGCATCGAGCATCGGGCGTCGCCGTGCATTCCAGCGATGAAATCCGCGAGGAATTGTTTGGTAACGCGGCAGTTCAGGGCGATAACGATATTGTCTTTCGTTTGCTTCATCGGCGTATTACGGAGGACTTGCAGAGTGGTAAATCTGTTACATACGATGCCACAAACCTGAATTACCGCAGACGTGCCGAGTTCCTGAGGCAGATCAACAAGTTGGGTATCCAGAACCTTGTAAAGCGGTGTGTGCTGCTGGCAACGCCTGTTGATATATGTAAAGAACGGAATCGCAGCCGCAGCCGCTCCGTACCCGATGAGGCGATCGACAGAATGGTGCGAGGGTTTGATCCCCCTACCCTGCATGAAGGATGGGATTACATCAATATCCTGTCTGCGCCGAATGCGGATGCCGATGTGCCGGACGCGCTTACAAAGGCGCTGTCGTTATGTAACTTCGATCAGGACAATCCCAATCATGCTCTGTCGCTCGGCGGGCATTGCATCAAGGCAAAAGAGATTCTGTTGGAGCGTTATCCCGATTGCGCCAGTACGGTGGTTCGAGCCACGCTGATGCACGATTTCGGAAAGGAATATACCAAAGTCTATGCGGATGCAAAGGGCAAAAAATCTCCGTTCGCCCACTATTACGGACATGAAAATGTAGGAAGCTACCTGTCTTATCAATATACAGAAACGCTTCCGCTCGAACAGCGAATCGAGATCGCTGCACTGATACGCTGGCATATGCAGCCGTTCGTCATCCGTAAGTCCCAGAACATGATGAAAACGGAAGACACTTTTATCAAGCGATTCAGTAAAGAATTTCTTGACAAACTCAAAATCATGAACGAGTGCGACATTTCCGCGCTCTAAGAAAGGAACGAAAAAATGGTAGATAAAGAATTAAACAAATTTCTCTGCAAACTGTTCGACATTGACAGCGCCTACTTTACCATTGACAGCATCCACATTACCGTTGAAAGCGACCACCTTGCCGTTAACAGCATCCACATTACTGAAAACGACTGGAAAAAAGACGAAGAAGACGCGGAAGAAACCGTCGATGAGCAGACGCCCACATTTGAAACATCAAATCCGATCAGCAAAAAGGAAGATTACCCGCTCCCCGATGACGTCTTCCCCACCGAATGTGACCTCTACCCAACACGCGCTATATTCCACAATCCTGCCACAATCGTCTTCTGGAACGACGGCACAAAGACCGTTGCCATGCGCGAAGTCAACGACGACTTCGACAGCGAAAAAGGTCTGATGGTAGCAATCCTGAAAAAGATTCTCGGCAACGGAGAAATGCACAGATGGATGGACTACCTGAAAACATTTCATGCAGAAGCCGCAAAAGACGCTGAAGAATAAGGCAGCAAAAATCCGGAATAACCGTACAAACGACATTCTGGCCGCGCTTGAAAACTCACCGGGAATGACGTGCGGAGAAATCGCGGAATATCTGTACCGGTCGGGAAAGCTGGAAGCGCCCGATCCGCAGCTCATTCGTCCCCGTATGGCGGAACTGAGCAACATCGGGCGGGTTGAAGTCGTAGATCGACGCAGAGATCCCGTCGCCGGACGCAGAAACGCTGTCTGGAAGCGGAGGAAATGATCGATGAAACTGATTGATGAAAATGGCAATGATGTAATACCGGACGCCGAATTTGTCTGCACCGATTGCGAGAAAACATTTGTGGAGCCGAAACATTATGTCGAACGACACGGGTTCGATCATCCGCCATACGAGGAATGGGACGGATGCCCGCACTGCGGAAGCACATGGTATGTGACGATCCAGAGATGCGATGCGTGTTTCGGTGTTATTCTGGGAGATTACGTCATAATCCCCTCAACCGGAGAACGATACTGCTCAAAATGCTTTGAAATAGTAACCATATAAGGAGGCACAATGGCAACAGAAAAGCGTAAGCCTATTGAAGAAATGAACGTCTTCGAGCGACTTGCAGAAGTCGGAAAAATCTGCGAAGTCATCCGTAAAGATAAGGACGGACATAACTATATGTATGTCCCCGAAGATGAAATCCTCGCAAAGGTGGAAGCGGGCGTGGAAAAATACCGCCTGTTCCTCGTGCCGGTAATCTGCCCCGGTACGCTGAATGTAACTCCGTACAGCTATACCAAAACCAAGTTCCTCAAGGGCGGGGAAACCACGACGGAGACGGTGAACGAATTCTATGTCACCGCCGAAATGGAATACCACTGGATCAACCTCGACAATCCGAGTGATTTCGTCCGCGTTCCGTGGGTTATGGTCGGGCAGCAGGCAAACGTCAGTCAGGCGGTTGGAAGCGGTCTCACCTATATGAACCGGTACTTCATGCTGAAATTCTTCCAGATCGCAACCCCGAATGACGATCCTGATAACTGGGTTGCCAAAAAAGCCGAGGCGGGAACCGCAGCCGAAGCCGCAATCGCATCGGGCATTATCGAGGAAGTTCAGTCCGTAGTCACCTCATATCTGGAACGGTTTACAGACGAGGACGATGTGAAGTTAGCCAGAACCAAGGTATCCGCAATCGTAAAGAAATACGCAAAAGACCGATCCGGCAGACCCACTGCAGACTATCGCTGCATCACAGACCCGGATATCGCAGCCAAACTGCTTGATGAGCTCAACAAAGAAATTGGAGGCAAAGAAGAATGAACATGATTATTGTAAAAGGGCGTCTGACTTCAGACCCCGAACTCAAGAATACACAGAGCGGCATTGCCGTCTGTGGCGTATCACTTGCCGTACCCAGACCGCGCACCAAAGACGAGACGGACTTTTTCAATGTTACCTTTTGGCGGCAGACCGCAGAATCTGTAGCCAAGTATGTCAAGAAAGGGCAGGAAATTCTGGTGTCCGGCTCCATGCAGAGCGAAACCTATGAAAAGGATGGCGTCAAGAGAACTGCGTGGAAACTGAACGCAGATAGCTTTGAGTTCTGCGGAAATAAGGAATCCGGAGGTTCGTCATCTCCCGCTTCCGCGAGTACACCGGCATATTCTGCAAAACCTGCACCCGCACCGAGCAGAGCATCCGACGATGACGGTTCGGGCGAAGATCTTCCCTTCTGAATGAACCGTGCGGTACGACCTGCAGATTGCGGAAATGACGTGGAGCTACTCCCGCCTGACCACATTTGAAAACTGCCCGTATAGCTGGTTGCTGAAATACATCTACCATATCAAATCCGGAACAAAATTTTTTTCGGAATATGGGACTTTCTGCCACGAATTGCTTGCCGGATATTTCTCCGGAAAAATTACCGAAGAAACCATTTACCGCCGATACCTGACCGGATATCGCAAAAATGTGAAAACTCCTGCCCCGAATGAAAAAATCGCAAACTCCTACTTCCAGTCGGGGCGGGATTATTTTCGCCAATTTTCACCACCGCAAGGCAGGACGGTACTGGAAACCGAAGAAAAATCCGAATTCATTGTAGCCGGATACCCGTTTATAGGTTTTATTGACCTTGTGACGGAGGACGACCGCGGCAAACTCTATATTACCGATCACAAATCGCATAACCTTAAACCGCGCTCCATACGCAAACACCCCACACAATCAGACAGGGAACTTGACAACTATCTCAGGCAGCTTTACCTGTACTCCATACCCGTTCATAACCGCTACGGCAGATGCCCCGATTTTCTTGAATTCAACTGCTTCCGAACCGGCGTCTGGATTACAGAACCGTTTTCGGAAGCGCGGCTGGATGAGGTGATTCGGTGGGCAAAAGAGCGAATCGAGACAATCACAAAAACGAATAAGTGGAATCCGTGCGTGGATGACTGGTTTTGCCGGTATCTGTGTGATTCCGAAGAATATTGCGAAGTACGACACTAAAACGGAGGCGGCAAAATGCAAATTGACCGCGACATGATTTTCAAAGCAAAAGAAACATTAGGTGACCGTAACGCTGAATTGATCGTAGAAACTCTCGGTATTGCAGACTACGACAGTCGCAACATGAAGTGTTGCTGCCCTTTTCACGGTGAAAATCACGCATCGTTTATTTATAACCCAAAAGAATACAATTTCCATTGCTTTGGAGCCTGCGGCAGAAGTTATGACCTTGTGGATGTGTTCATGCTGAGCGGATTCACTTACGCCGAGGCTTGCCGGAAGCTGTTCGAGCTTGCCGAAATGCCATACTCCTTCGGCGAGCTCGGCGTCAAAACCAAACGTCAGTACCGATACCCGAAACCCGTAGAGTGTACGGATAAATCAAAGGTTTACGAATATCTCGGCAAACGGCAAATCAGTCCCAAAACCATCGACTACGCCGATGTTCGGCAGGATAACGCCGGAAACATCGTGTTTAACTACTACGATACTAACGACGTCCTCACGATGGTCAAATACCGCCCGGCGCGTAAGGTCGAAAAAGGCGAGAACAAAACATGGTGTCAGAAAGACGCTGATACCGCCCCGCTCCTGTTCAATATGAACCGTATCAACACCGCAGCTCCGCTCGTCGTGACTGAAGGAGAATGTTTCCCCGGAGATGCCGAAATCCTTACAGAGACCGGGTGGCACAGATTCGACGAATACAACGGCGAGCCCGTCATGCAAGTGGATGAAAACCTGAACGGCTCCTTCGTCACACCTAACGCTATTGTCAGAAAGGAATATAACGGAGAGCTGTACGATGTAAGACGCGGCGGAAACTACACCTCCATTACCACTCCGGGTCATAATATCGTCCACTACGATTCCGGGCGCAATCTTGTAAAGACAAAGGTTGCGGAGATGCCAAGATCGACCGGGAATATTCCGTGTTGTATCCGCGTTGACGGTCCCGGCATTCCCCTGTCTGATGACCAGATCGCCTTGTATCTTGCTGTGAGCGCGGATTGCACGATTGATGTCAGAAAGAATACACGTCATTGCAGATTTGCTGTCAAGAAATACCGCAAATACGAGCGCCTGACCGGTATTCTGGACAGGCTCGGTATTCGATATTTTACGAATCCAGCAACAAAGAGCGGTTATCGCTATGTTGGCTTCACCACTCCGGATTGGATAAAATCTAAACTGCTGCCCGAATCATGGATTGCACAGGCCACCGTGGAGCAACGTGAGTTCGTTCTCGGTGAAATGGTTCACTGGGATGGGAACCACGTTCCGAATCGCAGCCAGACAGAATACAGCTCCAAAGAGCTGCACAACTGTATCATCATGCAGACAATAGCGCATACGTCCGGTCATATGTCAACCGTTATGCGTCGTCAAAACGAACATGGCGTATGGTTCAAAACATCTATCCTGTATGGCAAATCCAGTATTTCGTGGCAGAATGTCGTTCCGCAAAAAACGCCGTATCACGGTATGGTTTATTGTGTGTCCGTTCCCACCGGTATGATTCTGGTGCGACAGGAGGGACATATCACCGTTACCGGCAACTGTGACTGTCTATCCGCAATCGAAGCAGGCTTTACAAACACAGTCAGTGTCCCACTTGGTGCAGGTAATCTGCACTGGATCGAGGAAAATTTTGATTTCCTTGAACAGTTTGATTCCATCATCATCTGTGCGGACAACGACGAAGCCGGGCTCAAAATGCAGAAGGAATGTGTCTACCGTCTCGGCTCATGGCGGACAAAGGTTGTCGATATTCCGCCATACTATGAAAAGCCGGACGGTAAGCGTGTCGCCGTCAAAGACCTTAACGAAGTTCTTTACTGGTTCGGAATAGAAAAAGTCGCGGAACTGCTGAATAACGCAAAAGATTCTCCTGTTCCCGGAATCGTCGATTTCTCCGATATTGAAGATATCGACCTCGACGCACTGGACGGAATCCCAACCGGTATGCCAAGTCTGGATCGGTATCTGATGAAGCTGTTTTATGGTACATTCAATATCGTGACAGGGATCAACGGTTGCGTGTCCGGTGATACCGAATACTTCAACGGTTTTGAATGGAAACCTATCAGCAAATACTGCGGAGACCGCGTATTACAGTATAACGCAGACGGCACAGCCGAGCTTGTTATGCCAGAAAAATATCATAGATATCCGTGCAAGACATTATTCCGCGTTATTTCAGAGGATTCCAGCATCGATCAGTCCGTTTCTGAGGAACACAACCTCGTGCATTTCGACCCCACTGGAACGCCGCAAAAGATATCAATGAACCTATTTAGACAGGATGCTTACCGTGACGGAATCAACATACCGACATCATTTCGTTATCAGATCAAGAGCAAAGATAGGGTGTCATATTCTGAACGGTTTGATATCGTAGAAATGTTTAAGAAATACGCTGTTGCTTTTCTAATGGGAAATATGGAGTGTAACAATTCGTGGTTCGGTCTTGCCTCAGACAGTTTCGGAGTTAGAATCGCAAAAATAGTAGAGTTGGAATCGACATCTGACGATCAAAGCAAGTATGTTGCTGTAAAAAACGGCAAAAACGCGGATGTGATTCAATTCATCATGTCATCGGTTGGATATAACTGCTGGATAGATGGAGACCGCCTTCGCTACCTCTCGTGTGGGGCACAGCGGACTTTTCAAAATCATAAGCCCGAAGAAGTCCCTTCCGAGGATGGTTATAAATACTGTTTCACCGTACCGAGCGGAATGCTCGTACTGCGGCATAACGGCAGAATCAACATCACGGGGAACAGCGGCAAGTCTTCTTTCCTGAACCAAATTCTGTGCCAATGCCTCGACCACGGAGAAAGCGCATACCTGTATTCCGGCGAACTGCCGAACTTCCAGAGCAAAAACTGGCTGAACTTCATTTTCGCAGGACAGCGTAACGTGACCGAGCATCAATTCGGAGACTCTACTTACTATAAGGTAACCCCGGAGGCAAAACAGGCAATCAGTGATTTCTATCGCGGGAAGCTCTTTATCCGTAAAGACGGCGAGAGCAATAAGAAAAGCGACATCCTGAAATCAATGGAAGAAGCTGTCCGCAAATTCGGAACCAAGCTTATCATTCTGGACAACATGACGTCTATGAACCTCGAAAACAACGATAACAATAAGTTCGAGAAACAGGCGGAGTTGGTTACGGATGTTATCAATTTTGCCGTAAAGTATAACGTCGCGGTGATTCTGGTCGTCCATCCGCATAAAATCGACATGATGCGGAGACTGAATAAAATGGATGTTCAGGGTATATCAGCGTTGATTGACCTCGCCCATCGCGTCATCAGCCTGTACCGCGTACAGGAACATGAGAAAGCAGGCGAAGCCAAACTCAGCGGACCGGGATGGAGAACCCCGCCCGTAAAAGCCGATGTTATCATCGACATTCTGAAAGACCGGCTGACCGGATACGAGGGCAGAAGCGTAAACGTCTTCTACGACAGACCGTCAAAGCGGTTCTTTACAACAGAAGAAGAATTGGATCGCCGTTATAAATGGGATCGCAAAACATATCAGGATCCGCTTCCCTTTCCTCCCGCACAGCTTGACGATCAGACGGACGAGGTGTTCGGTGCACCACAGAATGAGGGTGTGTAATGGAAAATTACTGTATCTACCATCTCCACAGCGACCTCTCAACCGCCGTTACGAATATCGACAGCGTTACCAAATATCAGGAGTACATAGTCGCAGCGCAATCGCTTGGTATGGAAGCAATGGCTTTCAGTGAACATGGTTCCGTGTTGGAGTGGTATCATAAAAAAACCGCCATTGAAGATGCCGGAATGAAATACATCCACGCCGCAGAAGTCTATCTCACAGAGTCCCTCAACACAAAATTCAGGGATAACTACCATTGTGTCCTAATTGCCAGAAACTACGATGGTTTTTTGGAACTTAACAGTATGATAACCAATAGTTTCTGCCGTTCCGATAACCATTTCTACTACGTTCCCAGAATTTCATTTGGCGAACTTTTCAAGACTTCTGAAAACATTATCGTCACAACAGCCTGCATCGGCGGTGTGATCGGAAAGGCGGGAATGCTCGGACCCTTCGTCGATTTTCTTGAAAAAAATAAAGAGCGTTGTTTTCTTGAAATTGGTCACCACCCGGACGAGAAACAGAAAGAATATAACCAAAAACTGCTCAAGATCAGTAAGGCAACAGGGATTCCGCTAATCGCCGGGACGGATACCCACGTTCTGAACGCCGAACACGAAAAAGGCAGAAGCATCCTCCAACAATCCAAAAACATTTTCTTCGATGGAGAAGAAGGTTGGGATCTGAAACTCAAGTCGTATTCCGAACTTATAGAGGCATACGCCGTACAAGATACGCTTCCGGGCTGTGAGTATCGGCAGGCAATCGAAAATACGAATTTGCTTGCTGATATGGTCGAGCCATTCAGGTTGGATACCGGAACGAAATACCCACACATTTACAGTGATCCAGAAAAAACTTTCCGCGACAAAGCTATGGGGGCGATAGACAGGCACCCGTATGCACTAAAAAATCACACCCGCGAAGAACTGGTCTCAAAAGTTGAGGAAGAACTTGGGGTGTATTCCGCAACAAAATCTATTGATTTTATGCTGATGCAAACGTACTTGCGCGAGTGGGAACGAGAAAACGGGATCAGGTGCGGACCGGGACGAGGCTCCGTATCCGGAAGTATGATCGCATATCTGCTTGGCATTACTCAAATGGATAGCATGAAGTTCGATCTAAGCCTGTTCCGCTTCATGAACCCTTCCCGTGTCACCAACGCCGATATCGACACAGACTACGGCGGCACAGATCGAGATAAAGTCAAGCAGTTCCTGTTGCGCGATAAGATGAACCTTCCAAATATCAAGTCCGCAGAAATCATCACGTTTAACACAGTAGCTGCGAAGGGGGCTGTCCGTGAAGTTTGCCGGGCTTTATATAAAGACAACGCATCCGTCAACTACCTCGACTTATCATCCGAAATCAACGATTTGCTTGACAAAGGAGATGACGAATCGGCTCGTAAAAAATATCCGGATGTCTTTGAATACGTTGACATCATCAACGGTACAATCGTTTCCGTTGGGACTCATCCGAGCGGTGTCCTAATAAGCGATCTTCCAATCGAAGAAACAATCGGTCTGTGTTCCGTATCAACATCCGACTATCCTGTTTCCATGATAAACATGAAGGAACTCGATAGTTTGATGTATGTAAAATTAGACGTGTTGGGGCTTGATAATGTCCGCTGCATCAACGAAGCCTGCCAGCTTGCAGGTATTGAAACCTTAAATCCAGATAACATTAACCTCGAAGATGAGGCTGTGTGGTCAAATATCCGCGACGACTCCACGCTGATTTTCCAGTGGGAAAGTAATTCCGCACAACATTACCTGAAACAGTTCATGTCCCCCGAAACGCTTAAAAAAGCGCGTGAACACATACCCAATTTCTCTATGCTAAAATGGTTCGCTTTCGGAAACGGACTGTTGCGTCCTGCCTGTGCCAGCTTTCGAGATCAGGTAGCGAACGGTGAATTCTACGATAACGGCTTCGATGCGCTCAACGAATTTCTCGCACCGGAGGCTGGACGGCTTGCCATGCAGGAAACGATCATGAAGTTTCTTGTAAAATTCTGCGGGTATTCTGATGCTGAATCGGATACCGTGCGCAGAGCAATCGCAAAGAAAAAAGGTACTGAAACCCTTCTCCCCGAAATCGAAAAACGATTCATTGAATACTGCCCATCACATTATGAAATCACCCGGGAACATTGTCAGGAAGTTATTAAACCCTTTATCCAGATTATTCTGGACGCATCAGCCTATGGATTCTCGTGGAATCATGCCTACCCGTATGCCTGTATCGGTTACATATCCGGGTATCTGCGCACTTATTACCCCTACGAATTCCTGACAGCTTCTCTTAACGCCTTTGTTGATGATGAAGAAAAAACCGCAGAAATCACGGAATATGCGACAAATCATAATATCCGCATCATTACGCCAAAATGGGGGCTTTCAAAAGGCAGTTACTTCTACAGTAAAGATCAGGGTGTCATTGCGAAGGGGCTGAAATCCGTAAAGTATTTGAACGACGCTATCGGAGACGGGCTGTTCGATCTTTCTCATGCCGGTAAGTTCGATCACTTTATGGATTTGCTTTCCTCGATCCGTGAAACAGCTCGAATCGACACCCGCCAGCTCGAAATCCTCATCAAAATCGACTACTTCTCATCCTACGGCAACCCTCGTGAGTTGCTTCGCATCAACGATTTCTTTGAGAAATTCAAGCGCGGTGAACTGACCCAGATCAAAAAAGAAGGACTTGACCCAGAACTGACCGAGATTCTGGAACGCCACGCCACAGGAATTACTAAAACCGGAAAACCGGCAAAGACCTACACGATCACCGATATGCCCGGTCTGCTTTCCGAAATCGAATCTGCGATCCTCGCAAAGCATCTCGATGACTTCGATATGCGGCTGAAAATTCAGACCCAGCTTGAATGTCTTGGATATATCGACCTGACATCCGGAAAACCGGAAGACCGCAGAAAGCTCATCGTTACAGAAGTTTACCCGTTGGTGAACAAAGACCGCAAAATCCCGTGGGCGTACGCAATCCAGACACGATCCATCGGTACGGGTAAGGTCTCGCGTCTGACCGTCAGAGCCAAAATATTCGACGCCGATCCAATCGTGCAGTACGATACAATCTACGCATCCGACGTGCAGAAAATGACTCGTGCGGACAAAACCTACTGGTACCTGCTGGGCTACCGTCATGTTTATTGAAAATTTTTCAAAAACTTTTGATTTCCGGTTAGCAAAAAGCAAATTTTGCCCTATCTATATATGACATCAAAAAACAGAAAGGAATAAATCATGAAAGTATTCATTTCCACCCCCACGCGGGGTAAGACACGAGAGCAGATCCGGGCATACCGCCAGAAGCAGATCAATGTTCTGAAGGCGATGTATCCGGAAGAAGAAATCGAAGTGATCGACAGTGTAGTGACGGACACCCCGCCGCAGTCCGCTAACGAAAGCATTTTGTATCTGGGGAAATCCATCTCACTGATGAGCGGCGCGGACACCCTTGCATCTCCGCACCATGCGACATGGTATAACGGATGCCGGATTGAGCGGAACGTGGCATCGTCTTACGGTCTCAAAATCATCGATCTGCCGAGGCTTCCGGAGGATGACCCGAAGCCCTACGAAGACGAAAACATATTAGAATTCTGACGCCGATATGCAGGATGTAGTATTCAGTTCCAAGAAAATGGATTGGTGTACGCCACAGGATCTATTTGACCGACTGAACGAAGAATTCCATTTTGTCCTTGACGCGGCGGCAACCGATAAATCCGCTAAGTGCAGCCGGTACTTTACACCGCAAACCGATGCGCTCAGTCAGTCGTGGGCGGTAGGCGGTGCAGTGTTTTGCAACCCACCTTACGGCAGAGCAATAGGAAAATGGGTAAAAAAGGCATATGAAGAATCACAGATTTCCGACTACCCCATTGTACTTTTGATTTTTGCCAGAACAGATACACGGTACTTCCACGATTACATCTATGGGAAAGCGGAACTACGATTCATCCGTGGGCGTTTGAAGTTCACGGATGAAGATGGAAATACACCTAACACAGCTCCGTTCCCTTCCATGCTTGTGATATATCCACCACATAATAAGAAAGGATGATAACAATGTCAACCTCCTCTGGCAACACTCACGACCGGTTCGTTGAGATATATAACAAGCTGATCCACCGCCCCGGCTCCGACAAGCTGCTTGAATGGCTTGAAAAAAGTGACTTCTTCACCGCACCCGCATCAACCCGCTTCCACCTTGCAAGTGAGGGTGGGCTCGTCACCCACAGCCTCAACGTATTCGACCAGTTCATGAAGCTATACGCATTCACATACGGCAAGGAACCGGATGACGATATGAAGTCCAGTCTGGCAATCATGAGCCTGCTCCACGACGTGTGCAAGGTAAACTTCTATAAGCTCGAAATACGTAACCGCAAAAACGAGTCAGGTCAGTGGGAGTCCTATCCGACATACACCATCGAAGATTCCCTGCCATACGGGCACGGCGAAAAGAGTGTCTATATTCTGTCCGGTTTTATCAAACTTACCCGCGAAGAAGCAATGGCGATCCGTTTTCACATGGGGTTCAGCTCGCCGGAATTCAAGGGCGGAGATCAGTCCGTAGGCAAAGTGTTTGAAATGTATCCTCTTGCTATGCTTCTGCATGAGGCGGATATGAGAGCTACATACCTGATGGAAAGCGAGAGCAGCAAACACAATGATTAAAATTCTGATGGGGGGGTCTCCGTGTACATTTTGGAGTATCGCCCAGAAAAACCACCGTGAAACTGTTGCGGAAGGTTTAGGATGGGAATTATTCAAAAACTACCTGATCGCAAAGGAAAAATTCAAACCGGACTTTTTCCTGTACGAAAATAATAAATCAGCCGCACAGCCGATCAAAGATCAGATTAGCCGGGAACTCGGTGTCGATCTTATGTACATAAACTCCGCGCTTGTATCAGCACAAAACCGGCAAAGATTCTATGCCTTTAATTGGGAGGTTCCGCAGCCGGAAGACCGTGGGATTCTGCTGAGAGATATTCTGGAATCCGGTGAACCGTATCGGGATAAGAGCTGCGCGCTTGTTGCGAACCGGGGGGAAGTATCCGTTGAGCACGATTTGGCTGAAAGCCGTCACACACTTGTCGCGGAGCCGGTTTGTGTGGCGCAACGCGGCAGGTATAGCGGAACGGATTGTGAACAACACCTCGAAGCGAGAGACGACGGCAAGACGAATACCATCACATCGGTGACAAAAGATAATTTGATCGCCGAACCCGTCAGAATCGGAACCATGCCGAATGCAAGCGGTGAAACCCGCGATGCACAGGCAACGCGGATATATTCGATTGATGCAAAGAGCGTCAATCTGGTTGCAAATGGCGGAGGTCAGGGCGCGAAGACAGGGTTGTATGCGATACCATGCGCCGTATTCAACAACCCCCATGGTTGGAACCACGGTTCGATTACATACGAAAAATTTCCGACTCTTGCAACCGGATTCGCCGCCTCTCGCCAATGGGACATGGTTATTGAACCCGCTACAACTGGCTATAACAACGCTGATAGCTCATTCTCGTTTATCAACAAAATATATACAGTCAAAGATGGCTTCATTACCATAAAAGAGAAAACATACCCCATCAAACTGCCGGACGGAGATTACATCATCCGCAAACTCACACCCATTGAGTGCGAAAGACTGCAGACGCTCCCAGACGGATACACAAAAGCCGTCAGTGCAACTCAGCGTTATAAGGCGCTCGGCAACGGATGGACGGCGGAGGTGATTATTCATATCCTGAACGGTGCGCTGAAAAACGTCCCGCGAGATGAAGAAATCGTAGTCCTGTCCATGTACGACGGAATCGCAACCGGTCGTTACTGCCTTGACAAAATGGGCTTCACAAACGTAAAATACTATGCCTATGAGATAGACAAATATGCAAAGCAGATCGCAATGAGTAACTACCCGGATATTATCCAGATGGGAGACGCATTCGATTTGCGAAAAGACGACTGGAATCTTGAATCATGCAGTAATCAATAAAACGACACAAAAAAACAGCAGGATACATTATGACGATTGACGAAATCAAATCCGTAATCAATTCACCGACCTACGACTTCCTGCGCACTAACCCGCATCTGAAAGATAACCTGATCCTGCTTGGTCTCGGCGGAAGCTATGCCTATGGCACAAATACCGAGACCAGTGATCTGGATCTTCGAGGGGTTGCGCTGAATACCAAGGAGGAAATCCTGACTGGCAACTGTTTCGAGCAGGTGGTGGATACTACGACCGATACCACAGTGTACGCCTTCAATAAAATTATCAAGCTGCTTTGCTCGTGCAATCCCAATACCATTGAAATCCTCGGTCTGAAACCGAAGCACTACCTGTATCTGTCTCCGATTGGGGAGGAACTGGTGGCAAATCGGAGAATGTTTCTGTCGAAACGGGCTGTTCATTCCTTCGGAGGGTACGCCAACGCCCAGCTCAGGCGGCTGGAAAACAAAGCGGCAAGATTGACCGGGCAGAGCCAGATGGAGGAATACGTCCTGAAAAGCATCGAATACGCCTCGGTGTATTTCAAAGAGCGGTATGCAGCTTTCCCGGAGGACTCGCTTCGATTATACATTGACGAATCCCAGAGAGACGAGCTGGATACAGAAATCTTCATGGACGTCACACTGCATCACTACCCGCTCAGAGATTACAGTGACGTTTGCAATGAGATGAACAGCATCATCAAGTCGTATAACAAGATGGGTGGCAGGAATCAGAAAGCAATCGAGCATGGAAAAATCGCCAAGCACATGATGCACCTCATCCGGCTGTATCTGATGTGCTTCGATATTCTGGAAAACGAAGAAATTCACACCTACCGCGAAAAAGAACATGACTTCCTGATGGATATTCGTAATGGTAAGTATTTGGACAAAGACGATCAGCCTACAATCGAATTTTACGCGATTGTGGATGCTTACGAGGAACGAATGGAATACCTAAAAAACCATACCAACCTCCCCGATTCCGTCGATCAGAAAGCGATTGACCGTTTTGTGGTGAGTGTAAACGAAAGAGTATGCAAAGGAGAGACCCGATGATTAAATTAGAACGAACATCCGTTGACGGCTGGGAAGCCGCTGTTCGTGGGATGAGAAATCCACTAAACAGTTGGGAAAAGATTGATTCCGGCTGGTACTTTGACGGAAGCGAAATGAAATACCGAATCGGAGAAAATGACCTTACACTGATGCAGAAGCTTTATAATGCTGGTTCCGATCATCGAAAATATCTTCGTTTCATTGACGTGACTGTTGACGTGACCGCTCCGCTTTACTGGGTCGCTGAACATGATACATATAAGGTGGGAACCGTAAGAAACAGTTGTAGTTTTATGCACAAAGGAGTATCAAAGGCATTTGAAATTCGGGACTTTTCCGTTTCGGACAATAGAATATATGATGTACTATCTCCGTTGCCAGTAAAGAAATACGATTTGGAATATCCATATGACACCGATGAATATAAAACATATACAACCACAAACGGACGGAAATATAAGGTATTTCGCAACGGGAGGGTAGTCAGATGTGAATTTGACTATGTTGATTCATGGGGAACGGGGCGACTTAGGCATTTTGAAGAAAAAGAAGTCAAACCATCTGCAAATGCTAACGGATACTATGAAATCAATATAGGAGGTAGAGCGGGAGAAAAATGGCTTTTGCATCGTCTTGTTGCGAAGGTATGGCTTAACAATTCAAGCGGATTTGAAACTGTAAATCATATTGACGGAAACAAAGGTAATAATTCTGTTGAAAATTTAGAGTGGATAAGCCGAGAGGAAAATATAAAAAAAGGATTCGATGAAGGATATTATGAAAATCTGAAATCTCTACATTGTAGATACATAAAATGGAAAAATGGTTCAGACGGTATCCCGAAAGACATTTATCATAACGATAATTATGAACTTTTTTCTTTGTGCAATGTTTGGGAAAAAAATATTGATATTCTTAACGCTTTACGCCAAGAATATCTTGACACCAAAGATGAATCCGTTTTTCAGATGATTCGACAACTTTTGCCGCAAGGATACAATGTTAAATACACGTGGCACGGAAATTATGAAGTGTTAGTTAATCAATATTTCGCCCGAAAGAATCACCGATTACCAGAGTGGCACACTTACTGTGACTGGATTAAAACTCTGCCATACTTTTGCGAGATTTGCGGGGTCGAAAGCGAGGATAGCAATGTGTAAAACAATCTACTGTATCTGCGGAAAAACCGCATCCGGGAAGGATACCATCGCCGAGTACCTGTCAAACGCTCTTGACATCCCGCAAATTGTATCATTCACGACACGACCGCCGAGACCCGGCGAAGAATCCCAGAATCGCCACATCTTCATTACAGATGAAGAGTGCGACAAAATGCTTTCTGACCAGAAAATTGCCGCATATACGAAGATCGGGGATTACCGATACTTCACTACGGTAAATCAGATCGAAGCAATCTTCGAGACCTGCGACGACATGATTTATGTGATCGACCCAAACGGTATGGCGTCGTTAATCAACGCCTTGCAGAATACCGGTATTCGGACGGTCGTTATTTACATCAAAGCAGATGACTACGACATACGCCGTCAGCGTTATCTGGAACGCGGAGGTACGGTTGAATCCTTCATCGAACGCAATATCAGCGAGCGGGATCAGTTTGAGTTGTTGCAGAAATTCGCGATGTTCGATTACGCGGTAACAAACGACGATCTTTTCACCGCGGAATGGGTAGCAGAATCTATCGTCATGGCAGAACAGAGATTGTCAGGATCGAGAGGCACAGCGACATGAATGTATTGGTAGCCTGCGAAGAAAGCCAAACCGTATGCAAAGCGTTCCGGAACAAAGATCACAACGCATTTAGCTGTGATTTGATTGAATGCTCCGGAGGACACCCCGAATGGCATATTCAGGATGACGTTCTCAATGTCATTCGCGGGGGGCTTCACCACTCAGGACGGCAGCAAACATGAGATAGAGGGTCGGTGGGATTTAATCATTGCCCACCCTCCGTGTACCTATCTGAGCAACGCCGGAGCGTGTCGATTGTACCCGCATAAAGGCGAACTAAATAAAGATCGATTCATTAACGGGTTGAAAGCTAAGTTGTTTTTCATGGTGTTCTGGCTGTGCGGATGGTTCGGATGCGGAAAAATCTACATCGAAAACCCGATCCCGTCCCGTGCTTTTGAACTTCCAGAGAAAACGCAGGCCATCCAGCCGTATGAATATGGCAACCCGTACACCAAGAAAACATACCTTTGGGAGTTCGGATTGCCTAAACTAAAACCAACCAATATTGTGAAACCGCTCGGTCCGTATGTCTGTGGAAATTCTGAAATATGGAAGAAACAGGTGACGAATGGTACGGTGTACGGCAAAGGAAAAAAGCGCTCAATACCGAAGCAAGACTTTCGTCGGCATCGCAGAAGCGATGGCGGATCAGTGGGGATAAGTAAAGGAGGAAACAGTCGTAATGGCTTTTGCCCCGGAGGGAGGTGATAAATTGAATATCTTATACTCAACCGGGTGTCCGAGGTGTAAGCAGTTAGTAAAAATGCTTGATAAACATAATATCAACTACACCACGATCACCGATACCGACCAGATGCTCCGCGAGGGACTGACCGAAGTACCCGTACTGGAAGTCGGCGGTATCAGACTCGGCTATCAGGAAGCAATGGACTGGCTTATGCAGAAGGAGAATAATAATAAATGAAGAATAGTAAAAGCATCGTAGAATCTTACCTGAACAATTCCGACTGGCGTGTTAAGGAAAACTCCAATGCGCCGTACAGTTTCGGGGGACTTAATAAGTATATCGGAGCCGAAGTCAGCAAGGATTACTGGCTTCGTGAAGTGTATCCTGAGGAAGTCGCACAGGCGTACATCGACGGATATATGCACATTCATGACCTCTGTGCATTGACCCTGTATTGCACGGGTTACTCTTTGAAGGATATTCTGTATAAGGGCGTGAGAGGCGTACCGAATATCCCGACATCTTCCCCCGCAAAGCATTTTGACTCTGTCCTGAATCAGTGCGCCAACCTTGTAACGGTTTTTCAGAACGAAATAGCTGGGGCGGTTGCGTTCAATGGTTTCGATACCCTGCTCGCTCCGTTTATCAAACAGGACAAACTTACATATGCAGAAGTAAAGCAGAATATGCAAAACTTCATTTTCAGTGTTAACAGCAACAGCAGAGCAGGCGCGGAACCGGCATTCTTCAACCTTACTTTCGATCTGACACCGCCTGAGAATATGTGTGACGAATACTGCATCATTGCCGGTGATCTCGTCAGCTTTACCTACGGATCCTGTCAGCAGGAAATGGATATGCTAAACCGTGCGTTTTTTGAAATCATGCTTGGCGGCGATTCAGAAGGAAAATTGTTTGCGTACCCCATTAAGTTTTTAGTGGCTTGATACAGCGATGTATCTCGAAAATGTGGTGAACCCGCAAATGCGGGGTGTTGACACAGCAATGCAACCGCAGGAAATGGCGGCGAATGTGTCAGCTAACAGGGGAGCCTAAACCATCGCGGCATGGTAATCCTGTGGCAAGATTGTTCAGTAGAACAATAAGCTCAAACGACTATCCGAAAGGTTACATGCCGGGTGAAATTCCCGACGTGGAAGTGCCACACCTCTCACCGAGAGGATGATATAGTCTAAACCGTCTGCTTCGAGCAGAGTTAAAGTACCACGAAAGTGGCGGTATCATTGCCCAACTTACAATATTCATTCCCGTTTCGATTGGGATAACCCGAACAATAAGCTCCTGTGGGAAATGGCGGGCAAGTACGGCACCCCGTATTTTGCGAACTTCATCAACAGTGAGCTTGATATTAACGACGTTCGCAGTATGTGCTGCCGTCTCCGCCTTGACCTAAGTGAACTCAGACATCGCAACGGCGGTCTGTTCGGTGCTGGCGACTCTACTGGCTCTATTGGCGTCGTCACGCTGAATCTCCCGCGTCTCGCTTATGAGGCGCACAGCGATCACGACGCATTCTTTGAATCGCTGGACAAGTATCTTGTCCTCGCCAAGGACAGCCTTGAAATGAAACGTGAATGGCTCCAGAAGAACGTCATCGACACAAACCTGATCCCCGCGTATATGGAATACGTCGGCACGATCAATAATCATTTCAGCACAATCGGCGTCATCGGCATGAACGAAATGTGCGAAAACTTCATGGGTAAGAACATCCTTGATCCCGAAGCGCATCAGTTCGCACTGAGTGTTGGAGAGCACATCCGCGAAAAACTGCTGGAATTCCAAGAAGAGACCGGGCACCTGTATAACTACGAAGCGACCCCGGCGGAGTCAACATCCTACCGTCTTGCCATGATCGACAAGAGGCAGTATCCGGATATCATCACACAGGGTTCCGGTAAGGATGTGTACTATACAAATAGCTGTCATATCCCGGTCAGCCTTGTAGAATCCATCAACACAACATTCGCCCATCAGGATGACCTGCAGGCACAGTTTACGGGCGGCACGGTAATCCATTGCTATCTTGAAGGTGCCATTCCGGGCGAACACGCAAAGCAGATTGTAAAGTCCATGTTCAGCACCTATAAGGTTCCTTACATGAGCCTGTCTCCTATCTCTCGGTATTGCCCTGAACACGGATACGTTATGGAACACGTCGAAAAGTGCCCGATCTGTCATCAGAAACTGAAACTCTATCAGCGCATCACAGGCTATCTGCGGTGTGTCGATAACTTCAACCGAGGCAAAGCGGCGGAATTCAGGGATAGAAAACAACTGTGAAAATCGCTGTAAAAACAATCGTGGACGAATGGTATCAAGATTATAAAGTACCATCCATGTTCATCGCCTTCCCTCATTGCGGTTTCAAATGCGAGCACGAAAGCGGGGTTGCCTGTTGCCAAAACAGCAGCCTCGCCAAGGCTCCGACTTTTCAAATCAACATCGAAGACGTCGTCTCCCGATATCTGTCTAACCCCATCACCAAGGCGGTCGTCTTCGGCGGTCTCGAACCACTCGACGATTATGAGCAAATGCTGAACCTCGTCGCAGAGCTGCGGGAACACACCGCGGACGATATCGTGATCTATACTGGATATACGCGGGACGAATGCGAAGAACGCGGATGGCTGGAAACGCTGCGGAACTATCCGAACATCATAATCAAATTCGGACGCTTTATTCCAAATAGCACACCACGTCAGGACGACGTTCTCGGTCTGATCCTCGCAAGCGAAAATCAATTCGCCATGAAGATTTCATAGTTGGCGTGACCAAGAAAGGAGATATATGAAAATGAAAGTAGTCAAAACAGACGACCGTCAGCTTCTGGCGGAAATCCAGCAAGCCTTAAAAGAATCAGGGGGGTACTGCCCCTGCAAACTGGAACACAATCCCGATACAAGATGCCAGTGTAAAGAATTCCGCGAACAGATCACGAATGGAATTCCCGGACCGTGTCACTGCGGACTTTATGTCGTAATAGACGATGAATCCAATGGGTGATCTGGAACAATATCTCTATGTAAAATAATTCAACTACATAAAAATAATCCATTGCAGGCTTGGTTCTACAATGTAAAGGCGGTTATCTTACCGAAATTACGGACGAGGTAGAGAAGTAATGACAGTATCCATAAAACAAGAAGGGCGTGGAGGATTAAAATCATACAGACTCATTAACAGTAACGAGTATAGCGACGAATGTGAGAACATAATCGATAATTTGACAGAAGAAGATATTCAGTCCATGCGCGAAACACTTGTCGCTAAACAGGAATTAGTAGCAGACCGGTGCGAAGCGTCACCTCCGGTAAGTTGCGAATGTGTAAATATACGTGCGCAGTTACTTGCCAAATTCTTAAGACGATGAAAGAGAAGTTTAGCGCACTCAGAGTCGCCGCTGAAGGAGCGTCGTTTGAAGCCTATGAAATAAAGGAGAACTACTATGAAATTAAAGCAATCATGAGAAAGGGGTAATGAAAAAGAATGAATATCGGTCTCATTGATGTTGATGGACATCACTTCCCAAATCTTGCCCTGATGAAACTTTCATCTCACCACAAACAGATCGGTGACAACGTGGAGTGGTGGAATCCAAGCGTACATTATGATCTTATATACATGTCCAAGGTGTTTAGCAACGAATACAGCCCGGATATACCGGATCCCGCAAATGCCGATAAGATTATCAGGGGTGGTTCGGGATACGCCATCGGACTTGCAGATGGTCAAGAGACATATAATAAGTCGAACGACCCAGATCTGACGGAGGCGGAACATATATACCCAGATTACAGCCTATATCCCGAACTGACCGGATATGGCCAAACGAAGAAACATCAAACTGCTTACGGGTTTCTTACAAGAGGTTGCCCATGCGGATGTGGATTCTGTCATGTCGGCTCTAAGGAAGGGTGCAGAACTGTAGAATGGTCTCCGCTCTCGGAATTCTGGGACGGGCAAGGGACAATATGTTTGCTCGATCCAAATATTCTCGCGTGCAAAAACAGAGAACATCTGCTTGACGGGTTGATCGCATCCGGGGCAAACGTCAACTTTACTCAGGGACTTGATGCCAGACTTATCAATACGGATAGTATCGCGGAAAAACTGGCGCAGATAAAAATGGAACGCACGCCGCCGCACTTTGCGATGGACAACATGGGTGATATTGAGCGTGTCGCAGATGGAATATCGCGTTACCGAGAAGCCTATAAACGTCTGCATGAGAACAGATGGAATTGGAGGAAATGTAACGCATTTGTATTAACTAACTTTGACACCACTCACGAACAGGATATGCTGAGAGTTGAAAAACTGAGAGAGTGCGAATGCCATCCGTATATTATGATTTACAACAAACCATCAGCGCCAAAAATTACCAGACGCCTTCAGAGATATTGCAACTGGATGCCATACTATGCCAAGTACCCAACGTTTCAAGCCTACCAGCAAGCCGAGTATAAATACACTTTGTAAATTAAAAGGAGAACTACTATGGAAATTAAAGTAACGAAAGCATTCCCCGAAGCAAAACTCCCCACATACGGCAGCGAACAGGCAGCCGGAATGGATCTATACGCACACCTCGATGAGGGATCCATCTGTATCCCGCCACACTGTACCGCAAAAATCAGTGCTGGTTTCAGTATGGCAATCCCGAACGGATACTTTGGAGCAGTGTTTGCCCGGAGCGGACTGGCTACAAGGCAGGGTCTCAGGCCAGCCAACTGCACCGGAGTGATCGATTCTGATTATCGCGGAATCGTTATGGTTGCTCTGCGCAACGATTCCGATGTCTCTCGTTTCATCAACCACGGGGATCGAATCGCACAGCTTGTCATCTTGCCGTGTATGCAGGCAGAGCTTGTTGAGTCCGAATCACTCGACGAGACGGAGCGCGGTGAAGGCGGGTTCGGGAGTACGGGAACAAAGTAATGTCCATCTCACCGAATTCCATCATATTCGGTGATTGCCTTGAACAGATGAAAAACATCGAAGATGGCTCTGTTGATATGATTCTCTGTGATCTTCCCTACGGCACGACCCATAATCAGTGGGATACAGTAATCCCGCCAGACAAGCTCTGGGATCAGTACAATAGAATCATAAAGCCAAATGGAGCCATCCTCCTGTTCGGGCAGGACAAATTCACCGCAACGATGATGCTGTCAAACTCCAAAATGCACCGCTATAATATCATCTGGGATAAACATCTTAAAACCGGATTCCTGAACGCCAAGAAAATGCCTCTCAGACAACATGAAGACATTATGGTGTTCTATAAAAATCCACCCGTTTATAACCCCCAGAAAACGCCCGGTGCCAAAAACCATGACAAGGGCAAGTGTGAGAATAAGACCGCCAACGACGCCTATTCTAATCGTTGCTACGGAGACTATAAACCAACGCCGTCAGACCTTTCTGGGATGAAGTATCCTTCCTCTATATGGAGCTTTACAAAACCGGCAGCCTGCGTCGCTATACACCCAACAGAAAAACCGATAGAGCTGTTGAGATATGCCATTCGTACATATTCCAATCCGGGAGACTTAATTCTCGATAACTGTTGCGGATCCGGTTCCACTCTGATTGCTGCCGCGCTTGAAGGTCACAACTATATCGGAATCGACAACGGATACTGTGATAAAAAGAACAGTGAATACTATGGATTATCATGGGCAGATGTTGCCACTCAAAGAATTCAGGAGGATATGAATAAAAATTATGAATGAAGCGAGATTACATAAGTTATTGCTCAACGCAATCGCGGCATATAAAAAAATCCTGAGTTCTTGTAAAATTGGTCCGGAGGAAAATGTGCTCCGAATCCTCCTACATGAATTTGAAATGTCCGAAGATGAGTACCGCGAAATCACGTCTCTCACATACACTGCTTATCGCCACTACGAAGATTGGGCTACTCCGGGCGATTTCAAGGTCTTCTACGATGCAAAAGAGGCGGTAACATTTGCCAGAAACCACAAGTGGGACGAGGTTATCTGCCGCCAGACAGACGAAGTTATATGGCATAAAAAGGAGAAATAATATGCTGATCCCAAAACGCATCAAGGTCGGATTCAACGCCAGAAAAGATACCTATACGCAAAAACTTGCCTATATCATCTATTATGATGAACAAGGCGTACTCCGCAAAGAGGGCTCATGGGAATCTTGGAGAGATAAGAATATCCCTCCCGGAGAATACGACAACGAACCCACAGAGGGATTTGTCCTGAACAAAAAAAGTTGGTGGATATAAAAGCGACTGGAACTTCCGCGACGCATACGTTCGCGTCTATGATCCTCGCGGATTTGAATTCGAGATCACCGTCCCGAATCTCCTGTACATTCTTGAACACACCAGCTCGATCAAAGGAAAAGGACTTGACGGCGAATTTGTGTACGCATGGGACGGCAAAGACCTATTATTGCTCCCCACCTCTGCACCCGAATATCAGCGAGAACTTGACCTTAGCGAGAAAATCTATAACGCAGATAAAATCAAGGCGAAGGATTTGAAGGTCGGTAATGTGTATCTCACCCGCGATAACGACGAACTGATCTATCTTGGAAAATTTGACCATTACTGCCCCGGATACACAGTCGAAGACAAATGGTTCCCGGCATATCGTCAAATGGTTAAATATGCAAACGGCATAGGAAAAATTCTATATGACAAGAAGTTTCACAATTCTTTGTATCTAAGCGATATCAATTGTGTTGAATATGACTTTGGCGTATACAACATCGACGGGAAATATTTCTGGTTCAAAAAACGCGGAAAGGGTATCCTTTCTGGGAAATCAATCTCCGCCCTTAAATTAGTATCCGCGCTGGGCACAGCCGCAGACGATGAAGAACTTGCCGAAGGAATGCGGATGATAGCCACGCTCGACTCTTTTTCTCCTCCGGACGAAACAAAAACGGAATATGAATATCTTTCTGAGGCAGAAATTAACAACCTCTTTGCTCATCAGAAAAGCTTCGATCTCCATTATATCGATCAAACCGGTAATGTGGACTACATTAGTATAGATTATCGGTATGCGCGTACCGGGTTCGGTGAAGACTCACATTACAGTTGGAGGCGCGGGTGGAACGGACCTGTTATCAACTCCGATGCACAAAGCCTCATCACCGAATTTCACCCTCTGAAAAGCAAAACGCAATATCTGGCTAACGGAAATGTATTTAGAAAGGATGAATACTATAAATGACAAACGATGAAAGAATCATCTCCCTGAAAGCGGAGGTCACAAAACGCTGCAAAGAACTGAGCGAAGTCAAGCGTTTCTCGCCCATTACGTCCTGTACTCTCACTATAGACGGGACGACCTACAACCTTCATACCCTGAATGAGAATGAACTTGTGTACATAGCCTGTAAGCTCGATTCCCTCCTGACGTCGCTGCGCGATATGCACTTTACCGCTCCGCTCATTCTCTCCGGATTCGACGTCGAAGATTGGTTAGACGATATTCGCTCATTCTTGACGCGAATGACTGTCAACCGCAAAAAGAAGGAGTTGAAAACCCTCGAAGCTCAGCTCGATTCCTTGCTTTCCAAGGACAAGAAAACAGAACTTGACTTGAATAACATCGAAGCCGCACTTTCGATTCTTGCATGAATATAGGGTCAGTCATTGGATAATAATGACTCATCGAATCACGGAGGTTAACTATGGACTTGCCGAAAGTCAAAGTCAAGATTTTCTATGGCGATACAGAGATCGCCAAAAACAACCTAAAAAATCTGTCCGTTCGTAATACGAGCGTTGACCGTATTGTGAACGACGTGGTAAAACGGAACCGAAGCAACACTGCCTCTCGGAATACCACAAGAGAAAGCGCATGAAAATGCGCTTTTTTCGACCCTGAATAATTTGTGCAATATGCCATTTGACAATGTCGAAATCGCGCAGTATAATAATAACAGGAGTGAGAAGATTCGATGAAGGAGGTGCGATGGTATGAAAACGTATAAACTTAGTCAGCTTGTTCCTGACGATCCATACACAAAGATCTTGATTGACGGTACTGCAGACACCGATGATATGGGTAATTACCTTGTCAATGTTGGGTATATCCGCGTTTCAACAGACAGACAGGCGGAATCCGGATATGGTTTGGAAATACAGGAAAGGGACATCCTTTCCTATTGCCGCAGAAATGAGTTTTCCAATCTTCTACTGTTTACAGACGACGGTTATACCGGAACAAACATGGATCGTCCTGCCTTACAGGGCATTATCTCCATGATTACAGACTTCAACGAGGGTAAGTCAAATTTACGTGTGAACTCTATGATTATTCCACGCATTGACCGCCTTGGAAGAACGCTGCTCGGCACCTTGCAGTTCATTCAAGACTATATCGTCGCAAAAGAAGACAGTAAAAACAGCACCGTCAATCAGAACAAAGAGGATATCAACTTTATCTCCGTATCGGAAAACTACTGTCGAATCGAGCGCAGCAACCCGCAGGGGAAATTTCTGCTGATGCTCTTTGCTTCCCTTGCGGAGTTTGATCGAGACCTGATCGTGGAAAAGCTCAAACGAGGCAGAACCGCAAGAGTCGCTTCCGGCAAATGGATCGGCGGAGGAAACATCCCTTACGGTTATCGGTATGACAAAACTCGCGGAACGCTTGTTGTCGAGCCGGAAGAAGCCGCAAAAATCAAAGAGCTGTTTCGACTCTATATCGAAGAAAAAATGTCTCCCCAGAAGATCGCGGATCGTCTCGGTTTCAAAAGCGACGGTGTCGTAACCGCTATTCTTAAGCGTAAATCTCTGACGGGCTGCATCGTATTTCGCGGCAAAGAATACGCCGGTGAGCATGAAGCAATCATTCCCCTTGAGCGATGGGAAGAAGCACAGAATGAGCTCAAAAAACGAAGCGTAATCCGAAGTGATTCTCATTATCTGCTGACAGGGCTTCTTGTGTGCGGCGAATGTGGTGCAAAGATGAGGTATCAGAAATGGGGAAACTCAGGTGAATGTAAGATCGTATGCTATTCACGGCAACCGTCAAAGCCTTATCTGGTAAAAGACCTTGACTGCCCGAATGCGAAATTCTGGCAAAGCGATATAGAAAGTGCGGTGCTAAACTCACTTTTTGAAATGTCGTACCTGTCGGATGAGAAACAAACCAAAACACCGTCGCGTTTCGATACGGCTGCATCATTGGCAGCTCAAATTGCGGGCGAAAAGAAGAAGCTCTCGCGGTACTATAAACTTTATGCCCTGTCCGAAGATGAAGATGACGAAGAGTTAATTGAAAGTATCGAGGACTGCAAAGCTAAAATTCAATCGCTGCAAGCACAGATGGAAAACGAATCCGAAACCCAAAAAATCGACCACGAAATAACCAAAGCAAAAGAATTGTTGAACAATCTCCAAAGTACATGGGCGTTTATGACTCCCCAAGAGCGCCAAACAGTGTGTCGAGAGTTAGTCGAATCCGTCATTATCCACAAAGACGGAACCATTGATGTCCATTTAAGGCTACAAAGTTACCTATCTCTCAAAAATTGAAAACAAATTCGCGTTTTTCGACTTCCAAATATCGTTCCCATGATATGCGAAAGTCGAAACAATCGAAAGGAGCATATCATGACCCGCAAACAAGCACTTCTTGCCGCCATGCAAATTCTATCCACAGACCCGGAATACATAGAAATTTCCATTCGTCTTCAGGAAATCTATGACGATCTGCCGCTGATGCACTGGAATGATAAATCCATTCACGACTCCGTACAACAATTCGTCATTGACAACGGAAGAACTCCGACCGTATCCGATTTCGACCACGCCGGATTGCCGCCACACACTGTAATTAAACGGAAATACGGAATAAACTTGGCTGAATGGTTGGAAATCAATTATCCAACAAGACACAAATCGTTTGACGAAAAAGTATCTCCGTACATCAAGGCGTTTATCGAAGATTATAACCGCATACGACCCAAAACGCAACAAGAATTTGAACTGCGCCGGAGTAAAGGGGTTGTATGCTATCAAACCATCATGAAATACTGTCACGTTTCATCGTGGGCAGAAGTAATCAAAACGTTAAATCTGCCTGATTACCGAGAATCAGCCAAAGCAAAACGACATGTTAAAGTTGTAGTACGAGTTCACGCAGATATCAGGAACGGTAAATAATGCTGTCAAAAAAAAAGAGGATGCCACACATTTAAGTGTGTGGCATCCTCTCTTCGATTTTACTTTCCGACTTCATGCACCGTAATTTCGCGCATAAATTCCTCATACTCTGCCGCGGCTTTCTCCGCCGCTTCCCGCGCCCGTTCCACATTTCCATTGTTGTGTCCACCAGTTAGGGCGTTGCTTGTCACAACGGACAAGTCAAGCGTTGCTCCTATCATATGCAGCGACAGCAGACTTTCCTTCTCACGGAGCTTTGCCTGCCGCTCCGCAGCCGTGCTTGACCTTTTGACATTGATACCAATAATCGAAACGACAACGGAAAAAATTCCGGTGACAACTGCGCAAATTACTTCCGTCATTCTTGCGCCTCCGAGTTGTTTACGACTTTCGCCATACCGCACAGTCCATCAATTAGATAACTTACTGCATTCATGTCAACGTCATATTCAATCGTATTGGCGGATGCAGCAATCATTTTCATCACCCATTCTTTGCGATCTGCTCCGTTGTCGAACAGGAGTTCAGCCTCGGACATATACGCCATAACCAGATTCAATAACGCGCCCCAGTTTCTGGCTTTGGTCTCTTTCCGAACGTACTCGACCAGTTTGATAACAAGCGGAATAGTTGTTGCCAGACCGGTGATGATCGCTATGATATACTCAACCCATCTCGTCTCCATGATGATTACCCTCCATGTTCATATTGTTTCCGAGTATACTATTGTCGTAGTCGGGAATGTAATTTTGTTTTATCTTTGTGTTGTTCAGGAACGCCTGTGATAACAGATAGGCGACCGTTCCGCATGAAAACGGTAGTGCCAGATATACCATCAACGGCTCGAACGTATTCAGATTGTCAGGAGTAAAAATCAACTGACAGGTACAGATTGCCATGCCGAACACACCACCTGCCATCCAGCAGCCGAGCAACGTGGAAACCAATTGCTTTGAATACTGTTTCGCTGTTACAGCCCGTTTCTTGAGTTTCTTATTCGTTGCCATGCAAAAACTCCTTCGATCAGAACACGATCAGGTTATTAACTGACCTATTCTCCGACGTGTTTGTAACATTGCTACCATTGTATTTAACAAACGCGCTACCGCCGCCGTCAATTGCAATCACGTCGTCGAAGCCTTCGCAGCGAACCTTCTTCCAGAATTCCATCCCATAGATGAAGTTCTTGCTCGACGTCTTCCCGGTAATAATCCAGATTTCTCCGTCTCGCAGCCCGATCCAAGTGCGATACGCAGCCCCCATACACGATTCGTCAAATCCTTGTGATTTAACGTAGCTGTAATAATCGACATCATCTCCGTGACGAATAGTTGGTACGCCCGAGATAGCATATTTGCATCCAGACGCAGGCTCCGATACGTCATCGATGTACGGTACTCCGCTTGACGGCACAATCAGGGTAGACACCAGACGCCCTCCCTTGTACTGAGGTGTCTGATTGCTGTTACAGCCATATCTTAGTTTACCGCCGGACGTATATCGGTCTAAATACTTGCGAGCCTGCTTCGGGATGTCGTCATCATTACAGTCGCACACCAGATTCCCGACGGGTAATGTAAATTTTTCGCCGGATTCCGAAACAAAATACGCAAAGAATCCGCCATTTCCGTAACTGGCATACGGTGCGGATCTCTTTGGCTTGTCGAAATATTTGATCTGGAAATTTCTGGCTCGCATAAACGTTAACCCGTCATGCGTATACTTGTCCGCATGTGACTTAGATGCAATCTCGGCTATTTTTGCGGTCTCGGAACAATCTAAGATAGCGCCTTCGTTTTTAATCCCAAGATACGGCGTCGGATCGACCGATACTCCGTTTTTGCGCACTTCAAAATGGCAATGTCTGCCGTTCACGTTTGCGGGGACACAATATCCGGTATAGCCCTCAATTCCGATTACGTCACCAACCTTTACGCGCTGCCCGGTCTTTACCGCACGGCATTCCATGTGGCACATAAATACCTGCAGGCCATTGTCACAATCGAGCCGGACGTAATTTCCCCATTCCCAAGTGCGGTTGGATTTGTCGGTAATCATAGTGGAATTTCCAATCACGCCGTTAGCCGGAGCTACGATAATCTTGCTTCCTCGTCCGCATAAGTCAATGCCATTATGATATTCACGTTTGCCATTCAACGTGCGATATCCAAACCGTGAAACCAGTTCTGCATCTGTCTTATACGGTAGATATAGCTTCTGTTTGCTTATTGTCATTTCGTTATCCTCCTGAGTTTGCGTGAAGTAGCCGTAGCTAAGATCAACATCTCCTTGAATTCCGTTGATCTTACCCTTATCCGTAAACTGCCAGATCATTGGATGCCCGTGCTGCGTCGGCACCTGAGAATCCGGAACCGTATACCCCGTACAGCGAGAACCGGAAAAGTCACACCACTTTGCCAACCATAGCGGATACTTCTTAAGTTCCGCGTAATTCGTCATATTTGTGATGTAATTCTCGTTGAGGTAAAGACCTGCCGTATATCCAGCGGAGATAATCTTATCGCAGAACGTTGTCATAATTTTGGTTCGATCTGCGTTTGTATATGTTACCTTATTGCTATTGGCATACCTCTCGGTGTCCTCCTCAAAATCGTAAAAAATTGGGAGATTTATCTTCTTACCATTGAGTACCGAGACGCAAAAGTTTGCTTCCTTGATCGCGTCGTTAACGTTAAGCGCATAGGAAAACCAGTAAATTCCAACTTGGATACCAGCTTTCGTTGCGCCGTCATAGTATGACAGGAATTGATCGTCACGCACGGTAGAATACCCTCCGCGCAAGATGGCAAACGAAACCCCGGAAGATTTTACGGAGTTCCAGTCGATTTTGCCGTTATATTTTGACACATCTATGCCAGCAATCATTATATCACCTCTTTCGTTATCGTTGTCCCGCGTCACAAACGACGCGGGACTTTGCATCAAATGCAGAACCCGACAGCAACCCCAAAATCATATGTGGCATCGTAGACGGGGCTCGCACTACCGTTTTCGGTTACCGAACGGAAAAACCCGGAATTTGATGCAGCAGAACGCAGCCACCACTGACTGCTTGTCCCACTACCGTATTTGCGCTTCGGCGCGTCGTTCGTACCACGATAGATTTCGTTGTACCTATAGTCTCCCGCTCCGCTCCCGCCGTAGAGTTCATATGCTGACGGGATCCAGATGTCTTCTACGGAGGTTTGTACCCCTTGTACCCCACCAGACGAAGACAGCTCCTGTTTCTTCGTGACGCTGACAATGGCGTTACGTACATTCAACGGGATTAACGGCTTGATCGTATTCTTAAGATATGCTCTTAACTCAGTTGCTTCCCATCCTCCAGAGCTTGTTTTGGTGGAGTTCATCTTCCGCGAAGTTACGAGGAGCTCCTTTGCAATCCACGTGATCGCAGCCTTTCCGGAGCCATCCGCCTTGTCGTCGGTATCGAACGCGACGATCTGCATATTGATCGTGCCTTCCGCCCCAAGATCAATCGGCTTGTAGTTACCGACTCTGTACGCGGTCTTGTACGCGCCACTCTCTGTGTTGGCTATGATTGTATCCCAATCATCCGTAATCTCCGCGTCCAGCGGCTCAAACTGTGCATAGCACGTAGTGTTGCCAGTAATATTCCTCGGCGATGGATTCCATCCACGGAACTCCAGAGAAGCATTCACCGCACTCACTGGCGTTTCGCCGGTGTAGGAAACTGACGAACCGTAAGCCACACCCGTATTCGTCTGCAGCGTTACGACAGTTCCGGACGAATCGTTCACAAACTTAACCGTGTATGTACGTACTGTAGATATAAATGCCGCATATACGTCACGGTCAGCGGTAATGTTTTGAAGGGCATTCGCATTCGCGCTTCCGCCGTTCATCAGCGACCATCCGTTAAAGCTGTACGTATACTGTGGCGTATCTGCTTTTGTAGGGGTCGATCCAACATAAGTTCCGTTTGAACCGTATTCAACAGCCCGAGTGGTTATAAGCGTCGTATCGTTGTAGAAACGCAAACTGTAGCTTCGCAGCGATGGCGTATACGCCGCGTAGACAGATCTTGACTCCGTTACGTTGATTAACGCATCTGGGTCGGCGTCTCCTCCGTTCGTCAGCGACCACCCAGCGAATGTATATATGTATTGTGCCGTCGGTACTTTTGTCGGGGTGTCCCCGTCATATGTTGCATCAAAGCCATAAGCTACGTCAACCGAACCAAGCAACACTAAGCCGTTGTAGAAATTCACGGCAGGATCGACATGATCGTATGTAACGATTACATTAGGATAACGAGATTGTAGCAAAGCGAGCTCGGAGCCTTTCAGAGACGGCACATACACTCGTCCGGATACTTGCGCGTTCGGCATATTATTCCCGTTTTCGTCAAGACCGCGCATAGAATCAAGAATCGTGTACGCAGCCATGGCTTCGCCGATCGTACCAAAGTTCCAGTCGATCCCGATCAACCGGACACGAGAATTCGCTTCGATGGTTTCTATGATGTCGAGTGAATCGATGGAATTTGATACATTCTCAAGCCTGAGCGTTGTGATATTGTCATATGACGGCATAACGAATTCTGTGATCGATGGTTGATTCCGGATCGTCAGGTTCGTCACGGTGTCAGGTAGATGCAGCTTTTTCAGGATACCACCATTCGGCAGATTCAATCCTGTGATTTTAGTGCCGTCAAAGTAGATTTCTTCCACATTGACGCAACCCGAAATGTCAACCGCCTGCACGAGGTTCGGGCAGTTCCGAACATCAATGGTTTTAAGCAATACGTTATTGCCAAGCGTCAGCGTAGTCAGATTACCATTTGTATACGACGTATCGCTATCACCTACCTTGATAGCCTGTAGCTTCGTCGCCATCGAGAAGTCAGCCAGACCAACCTTCAAACCCGACAGGTCTCCCACATCCTTGAGCTGTGAAGCCGAGTAGATGTAGATTTCCGTGTCGTTCACGTTGTCGAGCGGGCATTCAAGCGTGTAGTCTTCGTTCCGAGCTGCTCTGGTCTGTACAAGATACGAGCCGTACTTGACCGAGGCGTAAACGTCAGCATAGGGCGTAATCGTGATATCGTCCTTCGCGTAGCCGCGGAGCGTGATGAAATCGGTCAGACTATCCCCGGCGTTATATTTGGAGTCCATATACCGGAATCGATTATATAACCACCACTTCCTTTGCTCCGCCTTGGAACCTTGCAGCATTGGCAGATACAGTTCCGTCCCGGTTTCCTCCATCGGAGCGAGGTATTTGAAGTAGCTGTCTTCATTAAAAATCGCCTCCGACCATTTCGCCTGATGCTCCTCAAACGCCGTCTCCACCTTGTCGTAGCTCAGTTTACCTTGAGACCGTAGCGTCTGATACATCACCATGATGTCGTCATAGAATGCCTGCCGCAGATTGATCCACAGCACGGACTGTTGACCATTGAATACATCTGCGCCGCCCTCGGTCTGGTCAACGTCTTCGAGGTTGTATGAGAATGTGAGGGAACCTTCGTTGTTACAATTCTGTTGCTTTTATGACCTGTCCTCTCAGGCGGGAACGGTTCTTCGTGAAGGGGTCTGATTACCCCTGACCGTTCCTCTCGCGTTTCATATAATGGGATTATAGCGCGAGTTCAGACTGTTGCACCACTGCCGCAGCAGCGCCATTTCGCTCAGTCGTTGTTGGTGATCTGCAAAAATATTCAGGCGTAAAACCACTGCTTGTCCCCACAGCGTTTTCGTCTTCCCTTGAGAGCGCGGACTATGTTGCAGTGGCTCATCCCGGTCTGCCGTTCGGCTTCTCCGATAGAATCATAATGCCGAACCTGTCCGTTATCATCTACGGAATACACCTTCCGGGAAGTGGTCTTGCAGCATCGGTTCGATTCCGAAGCTCTTGACAATCTGGTTCCGTAATGGTTGTTGTAATCGTTGTTGCACCATTCGAGATTTTCCACCCGGTTGTTTTTCTTGTCCTCGTCTTTGTGGTTTACCTGCTCAAGACAATCGGGATTTTCCAGAAAAGCCGACGCAACCAGCCGATGCACAGGATACCACTTTTTGTTCCCATGCTCATCATAGAGCAGTATGGAAAGATAGCCCTTGTGCGTTCGGTTCCCGGTTTTAATTTTACCGTTTACTCTGTCCTGCGCATAGCTTTTGATTCTTCCGTAGCTGCTGACCTCGTATTTACCGCCATAACCGTCAATCGGTTTCCATATTTCGTCCATATCTCTTTCCTCCTTCCTCATAAAATAGCTTTGCAGATCTTCCAAGGCGTTGTCCGTCACCATCGGAGTTTCGCCGTATATGAGAAATGGTTTTTTAATTGGCACTAACCTTAAATGCCAATCGCCGTATCCATGTCATACGGCAGGGAGAACCACTTTGACCCGCTCATGAAGGTCGGGAAAGCGTTCTTCGCCCGAGAGTCCACCATAAGAAATATCTCAGTGAATAGATAATAAAAAATCACCGCATCCTTCTCAAAGTGATCGGTGAATTCCGCTTTGAATTTCGCCAGACGATAAGCCGCTGTGTCGTGATCGTATGAAACGCCATCATACTCCACCGCTTCATCCAGCGTATCCCCAGTAGCCGCTTCTTGGTCGGTAGTTACAAGCCACGCCGCCAGCGCCGCGAGGTTCGTTCCGTCGGTGTTTCCATCCGGAAAACGCCCCTCGAAATCGGAAAGCCAGTCGGAGCCAGAGTAATCGTCGGACTTCCATAAGACGCGATCAGACGTGTTGTTGAGAATTTCCCACGATTCGTCTCCTTCGACAAAACCATAAACGTTTTCTGTGCCCTTATCGTTGTTGAAATTATATTTCCCAAGAAATGTTGTATTCTCGCCGTCGTCCCAAAAGATCACAATCGGGAACCCGTCGATTCCCTGACGAACTGCAGGATTCTCCTGCTGCGGCGGAGTCTTGTACGGACAGGCTTCGTTATAGAGCCGCACCAACTCCACGTTGTTGCAACCCTCCGAGGAAGCCACATCAGCCTTGAATGTGAACGTATTGACGGGTATAGCCCCGTCGCGCATTGCGTACTTGGCAGACTGCGTTCCATTCGCCAAGGTGAATCCGTTATTGAATTTGATCTTATAATTTTTTCGTGCGTAACCTTGTGACGAAGTACCCTGCACGTCTGCCTGTGCTCCCGTGAATGTAAACGACTTGGACGGGTTCGCCGGATCGGTATACGTTCCCGAGACAGTCTTCTTGTCCCCCTTGTACTGAGGCAGCTCGGCTCCTTCCAGAATCATATACGGAAGATCAGCGGGCAGATTGTCGATAACAATCTGAGAATAAGCATCGAAAATGTCATTCCGTTCATACCGTGCAAGAAGGTCATCGACATTCTGGGTGTCGGCAATCCAGTTGCTCAGTATCTGATGGCGCGTCAAATCGTTATCATAGATTCTAATGGCATACAGGTCAATTGTTGCGTCGCTTGAGCCTACGGAAATGTTCACCGGCGTTGCCTGCGAAAAATCGTCATTTGTCGGATATCGCGCTACACCTGACATGATTCCATTGATATAGATATACATCAGTCGCTGTTCCGAACGTTTCTCCACAACGAATGAAATTCTGACATGCTCGTCTTCCTTGTATTGTGTTGAAATTTCAGACTGCTCAGACGACATCCGGGCGAACTGTGGCGTTATCGTGATTCCTCGTCCTCCACTTGCGCAGGACAGAATCGTGGCGTCATAGTCTAAAACATTTCTGGTTGCAAACTCAAACTCAATTGTTTTCCCGGTGACTCTGAAGTCACTTGCAAACGGCTTAATTGGAATTGTAAGTCGTGCATCGCCTACTACACGCAATACGGATATTCCATCATCATCGGTACGCCAACCGTCTGACTCGAAGTTAAATCCGCTGAACGTCGCTTCAATGTTGCCATATTCCCATACACCGGGGTTATCCTCGTTATTACTACGTCCATACGATGACAAATATAGTGAAAGACTATCCGTCTCAGCCTCAACATGCACATCAGACTCGGTGATCGTCAAACTGAATTTTTTCTCTACCGATCCGCATACGATAGACAGCGTCAGCTCTCCGGTGGAGTAGGCACGGTAAGTCCAGCTTTGCTCCGTTCGGTCTACAGTTAGCGATGCTACCGTGGATCCGTTCGCCGTCAGCAAAATCGGAGACGTAAACGACGATGGTGAATAGACTGTATATGGAATTACGAGTGAGGTGTACTGTGCCGCCGTAGTAGTCAGGAATGGAGATATAATAATCGGCTCTGTCGAAGTTGTGTCAATACAAACCACCTCGTAATAGAGGCGATTAGACTCGATCTCCTGCTCATCGATTTCTGCCGTGAAGTATATCTCGATGGAGTGCGCACCATGTGGTTGCTGCGGGATCAGATAAGTCATCTGTCTGCCAGACGCAGTCGTAGTTACTGTGTCAAGCTGCTCTCCGTCCAGCAGAATGTGTACTGTTTTCTGGATATTCCCAACTGGCGTGTATGGAAACGTAATAGCGCCAGAAAACGGAGTAGAAGCGTCAAACGTAGAACTGATTGACACATCAATCGCATTCACCGTATAGGTGATCGTCCTACTGTTTCCGTATACATCCGAAATTGTTACCTTCACCACATTTGTGCCCGCAGATAAATATTGGGTGATGTTCCTAACAACATTGCCCTGTACCACGTCAATGGTGGCTTTGGAAACACCATTGACCGTGATCTTCATCATGCCGTTTCCGGTGGGTATATCGTCTTCTGTGGAACTCCACGACAAGACGATATTACACACAGAGCCGTATCCGATAGTCTTAGATAGCCACCCTGACCCGTTCGTGACCGTCAAAACGGCATTGTTTGAGGATCCACCGCCTCCAGATCCGCCGCCCGTACCAGAAAACGGTCCGAGCGGTCCGGCGACAATCTCGTTGTTCGATGTCAAGTACAGATACCCATCCTCGACGTAAGCGCCGTCAACCTTGGAGCCAGACACACCGTCCACGACTCTGCTGATCGCCTCAAGACCGTCCTGCAACTCGCCTATTGCACCATCGATCACCATCATGGCGGATTCTGGATTAGTACCAGCGATTTCAGTACGAAACTGTCGGAAAGTTTTGCTCCCGCTGTCAACTGGAGTTAGTGCTAAATTTAATACAGGTGTTTTAACTTCATCCATTCTAACACCTACCTTACCTCCGTTTAATAAATGTAATCCCTGTCGATGACACGTGCTGCATCAAGTGTGTCGCCGAGCAATTCAGGGTCAACTTCAGATACAAGCCGCAGTCGATAATATTTAAGATATACATACATATCACAAGCAAGATCGGGCGCATCAAGAAACATATTGCCCGAAATAGCGTTACCAAATTGCATACTGTCATACTGATCTGTACATCCAACACATAGTCCTGCGGTAATAGACGATCGCCCGACAACCAGATCATAAGTATCAGGCGACCGGACATACATCGGGATCGTCTCTGTGCCCCCGTTGATTCTGTACGTGTTCATGACCACCTCTCGTTTTATGCCATCAACACTGACGGCGTTATGTTGCGGAAAATATGACAAATACCCTGTGACACCTCAGCCTCCCCATCCTCGTCGATGATCGTAACTTGATACACAAATCTCCCGCACAGTTCGGCGGTATCTGTAGAACTAAGTTCGACTTCTGCAAGGCAATATCCGTCCATACCGCTTTGTGCAATTTCCATCTCTTGTGTGATGCTTACACAAGACTGATTTTCGTAATGCGCAAGCGAGAAATACGCAGTATGACCCTCTGCGTCGTAGGGAGTTCCTACGTTAGACCGCAACATAATTTGGATTTTTTTATGTGTGCCGCCGATGAACTCGATAGGCGGCAGCATAAAAATAGGGTTAATCATAATTTTAGCCTCCAATATTGACCGGGAACTCGCAAATAATTTTAACCTCTGCATTGCCCGCAATTGTTAAGCTGTTATCTCCACGAACCAGCCGGAAGAATTTCATATTAAAATACGAATATGGGTTCACGGCAGAATCCGTCGTTATAATCTGGTTAAGGTTATCCACCGTTACCTCATGCACACTTGTCGGAAGGTTTGTGAAGCTACATACCCTGTTTCCGTCTGACACGTTGGTGATGGAAACGCTTCCTCCACCAGAGGTAGAAATCACTAATTTGGGTTTGTAGAACCCGTGATAACTCGCCCGGTTGTAGAACGTAACATTGGTCGTACCAGAACACTCGATGACCGTCTCGAAAGGATATGTGTAGGCGTATGGTGCATCGCACGTTACTTTACACTGGAATGCCCATGGGTGACCTCCGTAAGTAATCAGCTTAAGACCAGAAATGATGACTTTATAACGAAAGTCTCTCATGTCTGGCTGACTGATCGCGAAATAGCGATAATCGCCATGTCCTACAAGCCACGCCGAAATCGCATCTACGTCGTACCGGTCGAGTGGCGTTCCCCTGTCAGTCGTTTCCGTATTTGCACCGAAAACTAACGTGAACTCAAGCGGATTATTTTGCTTAATTCCGTATGCTAACGCATCGTAACGACCCGAAATACGTTCCTCCACAATGGTACCGGTAGGAATATCGACATCGCCCTGAGAATATGATTCGATATCGAAAATCATAAGTCCGTATGCCAGACTCGATTTGCCATCGAATGTAAATTCACAGCCGTAGAAAGCCATGTGCCCTCCTTATTTTCGAGTGTCGGATGCTCCGGGCGGCATCTCGTTAACCTCGCCTTTTATTTCGCTTTTTGTCAGACATTCTATAGCTTCACGAATCCGTTGCATTGCCCCACCTTTATTAAGACATGACATCTCGTCATAGACGGCGACACGCCCTAATGCGTACAGTGCTTCGGAAAGACACTGCAATACGCTTGTTTTGTCGTTCATGATTAAAAAATCGCTCCTTAGATACTTAGTTATGATACATTGTCAATCCATTGGTTTAGAGCGCTCATCAGCGTAGTAAAATACGACCCGTACACCGTATCGCCGGAGTCTACCACGCCAATACCAGTCGGTACATGATCGTCTATTTGCTTTTTAAGGGAATTAAACCTAACGGCGGTAAGCGTTTTATTTGCCGCTGTCATTTTCGTCCCTTCATAACTTGTATATCGCTCCGACCAATTTCCTCCAGTCAGGCTATACACTGACATAACCTTATCGCACATATCGTTCCAGACTTGATAGCTGAAATTCGACGTCGCACCATGTCTGGTAATTGCAGCGTATGCAGCCTGTGTTTGCAGCGCCGTAGCAGTCCCGTTTGACGCCAACCAATCCCACGGAACGATAGAAATACTCTGCGTCGTAAAGTCAGACGTCCCGATCCACGTTACACCACTCGCATCCGCGGTGTCTGCATATCCGACATTGACCACATAATGTGTGCTTGCACTTAACCCGGTTACAGTATAACTATCGGACGATATATAACGCCCATCTGCGACGTAGGAATCATGAACCTCTTCTTGATTCCCGCTGTAATAGCGTACATAGAATCGCATATAATAGTTCCCGCGGTTCTGCACGTTAAATGTCACGCTATTTGCTGTATATGTATATGTGTACGTCGGAAGCCGAATCGGGGCTGACGGGGGGTCAATACCCACAGTGATCGAGCCTTGGTCTTCGATACCATTTAATCTAACCCACACATAGTACGTCGTTCCCGCGACAATGCGATCGTAAGTTAAATTGAAATTGGTATTTGATGGGTAAGCAATATCATCGTGAGAGGCGAGAATAGTCCACGGGATACCGCGCGAAGAATCGAATTCGTCAGAGGTACTAAGATAACAAATTGGATCTCCGCCATCGGAAACATCCGAATAGAAGGTTGCTGTGCCTGAATACGCAAACGATACCTCGAATCGTATTACATGACCAGCTCTGGCAAAAATGCCAAAACTTTCAGATGATGTTATCGTCTGATGCCCACCTTGATATACATCCATCGTCCACGATCCGTCTCCTTCGCCATGCGGAGGATCGATGTGGAATGTCGTATCTCCATAACTGGATATTCTGAAGCCGCCGATCCAGAAGTAATACCTCGCCCCGGCAGTCACGTCGTATGTGAACGAAAAATTCCCGCCATTATTTTGATCCCAGTCTTCGACGAGAATATCCGTCGGGGTACCACTCGAATTGTCAAATCTTATACTGCTGCTCAATGCCGAATAGGGCGCGATAGAACTATTGGAGGAATAAAAAGTGGCGGTTCCACTATTGGCGAACGATATTTCATAGCGTAATAAGAAGCCCTGACTAATAGACACATCTGTAGATATGTCAGTTGATATATTACTGTACGTCTCTTTCGGTTGGTAATCCCACTCGTCTGGCGGCGTGGGGTCTTCCTCACCGGCGTTCGTGGTAACATTCGCAGTCAGCGTTACCTGTTCCAGATAACCTCCCCACGCATCAACATACATTTCGACTACAACCCGAATGCTATATTGCGTATTTGAATTCAAGCCGACGTATGTATAGTCGTAACCATATCCTGATACATCGTCGGCGTTTACATACTCGACATCATTCAGTTCGTTGTCTATGTAAAACGATAATTGTTTATATGGGTATGTCGCCGGGTATGATTCGTCCAGACGGCTTAGATGTACTGAAATGCTACCGCTCGTTGCGGACGTAATCATTGTTATCGCCATTTTGTCTACCTCATTTTCATCATCCAAAAGTTGCTGTAATTGATAGGCCAGTTACACTTGCTGAACTGAAATCAAGACCTCCAGTGAATGCGATATTTCCCCACGCGGAAACCGTAGTCACTGGTGCAGCGCCCATGTCGGAGTACTGAATCGATAGCATTTTTCTCAGTGTGTCGTCAAAATAACCATAGATGTTGAAACTACCAGACGTTGTCGCGTTTTGCGGAAGTATATCAAACTCGTTGCTAACTATTTCCGGCGAATAAATTGTCGTCCCGTTGATGAATGTGCCATTCGCATAAGTTCCATCGGCAATCTGTTTTGCTATCGTTTCTGCATTATCAGCAGCATCTAAAGCGTCTTCAACGTCATCTTGCAATGCGCCAACATTATCCTGCAAAGCGTCAATGTCAGGTTTCCCTGTAATATTAGCCCATGAGATTGTGCTCCCCGGTTCAAGTTGCACATTTCCGTTCACAGTCACATTCCCGTTACTATCCACCGCAAACGTCGTCTCGTTGGCGGTGTTTCTAACTGTCAATCCCTTCAGGTTAAGATAATCTGGATCAAATTTTCCATTATCCATCATATCATTTCCATTGCTGTCTACGAGTTTGTTTCCATATATCGTGCCACTA
The DNA here is from genome assembly GCA_937907165.1 of uncultured Bacteroidales bacterium. Taxonomy (GTDB): domain Bacteria; phylum Bacteroidota; class Bacteroidia; order Bacteroidales; family Paludibacteraceae; genus UBA1181. Next base: position 125,618 of record CALCUH010000010.1, read on the forward strand.
AACGTACCGCTCTTAGCGGTTAGGTTACCGTTGCTGTCCACATAAAAATTCGGGCTGGCAGACGTCCCACCGATCTTGATACTTCCACCGGTGATCTCTCCGCTGAATGAGCCCGTAGCCGCGGACAAACTTCCGCTGAATGTACCGTCACAGCCTTCAAGCGTCCCGCGCAAGTGCACAGAGCCGTCGCTCATGTCCACCCAGAAGTTTGCTTTGTCCTCATCCCAGACTTCCTGACCGTTTTCGGTCTTTATGATCGGATACTGACCTACGCCAAGCCCCAACTCAGGATCCAGAACAATATGTCCGTTCTGGTTCTCGATGTCGAACCTTGCGTTGTGAAGCAGTGCGCCTGAGCCATCCACCTTAAATAAGACATTATTGTTGTCTGGATCCTTCGCTTCAATTACCAGATTTTCCCCAGCGAGCAAAGTTCCAACAATACTCGGTGCAACAATACCCCACGAGTCGCCGAGGTTTGCATCGTGGAAATGCCCGATTGCCATCTCCGCAGTCGTCCACCCATCTTTCGTAAACACGATATTGTTGTTGATAATGGCAATCTCTTCTGGATCGTACCCCACCCCGGAGCCATCGAATTTCCGAGCGTGAAACCCGGAGCCATCAAATGAAATTGCAATATTGCTTCCCGAAAGAACCGTTTGTTTTGATGCGTCGAGAGCTCCCATCATGTATTCCTTCACAGCGGAAGACGCCCCGCTTTCGATGAACGCATTATATCCAAAACGGCTTATGTCAACCGTCTTTCCCATGGAAATGCTACGCTCCAAGAGATCCGCCAAGCTGAATGAACTGTCTGAAAGATTATACTTGTCTCCGAATTGTAGAGACAGAGAAGCCGGGTTCTCGAAATCAATGCCTACCTTAACCAAAATCGGATTCAGTACCGTCCCGTTATCGACATCAAGGTAAATCTTTTGTCCAAGTTCCACCTCGTTTGCAAATGAGGTAAACTCATTCAGAGAAAAGAAATTCGCAGCCGTCACGTTGAATGTATACGATGGATGACATAGCTTCTCAAGACACTCTTTCCCGTAGTTATATAAATCCCACTCAACCTCATGCTCTTGATACGCTGTTACATTCTTTGTAACATACATATGCGCTGAGGCAATCATAAAGCTCAGTCCAGATGTCGTTTCGGAAATAGTCTCGCAGTTTCCGGACAGAGAAATGCACCCGCTTTTGAAAGTCATTTCTCCGACAGTGCCCGATGCCAAATATGCTGTGAAAATAAAAGCACCGTCTGATGACTTCCGTTCCATCGACGCACTGATGATATCAGCAGACACGATATTTCCAATAGACATCGTACCGCCGCGGGCTGTGTATACGTCACGATCCGTGAATCCATCAATCGATGTAATTATCGAACTGGATATCGACAGAGTCTTAGACGTCACCGATGCTGATTTATCATCGTCTATATACGCTTCTGTCGTCTGATACACAAACGAGCTATCCTCAATCGCATCCTCCTTGCAATAACGATCGAGAATTATAAGTTCGTCGTTTGTAAAGAACGACGAGAATGCGAGATCATCGTTAATGGCTGCAAGTTCCGCTGTCAGCGCGTCCTTTTCGGTCTGGAGATTGGTAAGCTGTGTATGCGCCGAAGCAATCTCCGACTGCTTTGCTACGATTTGTGCGTTGATCGTCGCTAAATCGCTCTTCGTCTGAGGATACTGCGAACTGCCTTTGCTGATAGAAGCAAGATATTCTGCCTTGACTGCTCGCTGATTCTGTAATACCGATAGTTCAACACCAAGTGTTTCTTTTATCTTGTTTTCAAGATTAAGGATCTCCATGGTCTTCAGCATCATTTCAACGCTCATGTTGTAGTACGGAACCTGAGCGTCAATATATGCCTGCTTCCATGCGTTCCATTTGTCAATCATCGCCTGAGAAAAATGTCCGGTGTTCATAAAATACGATAGGTCGTATATTTTGTTCGTACCCATCGGATTAACAGAGCGAATTGTTACACCATCCGCTCCGTTCACATCAAGCACCGTATAGATATTCTCAGTATCTTCTTCTAACGTAATTTTCTTCGCCAGATTCTCCAGTGATAAATAAACTGGTTCCATAACAGCACCGGACGCAGTAGCCCGCACGTTGATGCGCCGATTGTATGTGTCAAAGTCGCAGATGCAGCTATACTTGTCCTGCACCGTTGACTTGATAAAGTTATAGATGTTGACGTTGCTTTCCGAAAACGTCCGGTATTTACCAACCAGCGTAGGGTCTATTGACCCGACCGACCATGACGGCAGATAGGATAGAATGATTCCGATTACCGTTTCATCCGGCGCAACCGGGTTCCAGAAGTTATATGTGTTTTCCTCAAGACTCATCTTCTTGTATGTCAGCTCATATTCAAGCGAGTAAGCCTTGCAGCTTTTGATGGTTTTCACACCATCCTTTTCTTCGGAAGGGTCGGCAAGGACGAACTGTCCCCAACCGACCATATCCACGATCCGCGTTCCAATCACATCGTCGTAATGCGGAGTTTTTGCACCGTTTACTCTCTCTGGCAGATCGAACGTAATCGTAGAAATCTCGTTATAGCAGATATCTGCGCTGAGATTATAGGCATATCCAAGCGTCTGCAGAGGAGTGCCGTCAAGATTGCGAAGAACCAGTACGGGCTTCTCTCGGAAATCTATGGATGAGAAATCAATGACCATGTTTGTTCCTCCAATTGTTGTGTCGTGGACGCATATTGCTCGTGATACCGCTTAAATAGTACCGCTATTCCATTTTGCATAATGCTTCCACCCATATCCGATTTCCCGCCGACAGCCGCCAGAGAAAGAACGAAAGGGCAGGCGTAACCACACCGGCAGTGGTTCCGACGGTTTCCCGCTCACTCCGTCTCCTCTGCTTCGTCGGTCTTGAACCGTTCATTGATTTTCTCTGTCAGCTCATTGTACTGCTCGACGGTAATACTTCCGCTCAACAGATAGGCGTCCAGCTTAGCCTTCATATCATCGTAGTCGTATCTGCCGCGGTCAATCACAAGCTTCAGCATATTGTAAATTCCGACTTTCATGTTTTCCTCCTTTTTACATATTCATAAATTCCAGCATCATGAGCCGGAAGTCAAGATCGAGCAGCGTGTCCGGCAGCGCCGCCTCGAGCTGTGCCTGAATCCGCCCGACCTCCTCTTCCGCCGCCTGTCTGTCCGCTTCCGCCGCGGCGAATGCCAGCCAGTCCTCCGGATGCGCCGCAATCCGCGTTTCGAGATTGTCCGCCCACGGACGGCGCAGATCATACGTCACCGCCGTGTAGACCGTTTCCCCGTCCCGCTGAACCTCCTCCACGTCCGTGTAGAAGATCACAGCCGCCTCGTCTCCTTCACGAACGACGGTGTACGCGGACGGACGCTCCGATAATTCCGTTTTGATTCTCATATTGTTCTCCTTTCTGATTCCGTTCCGGTTACTGCGCAAAGTACAGACCGCCGCCGAATTGCCAATCGCCCCGCGAGCTGGAAGCACTCGCGTACAGGCAGCGCAGCCCGGAATTGGCGCCTCCGTGAATATAGCCGCGGCGGCGAACCCCGCGAACGGAGAGCGATCCGGTCAGATAAGCCGTGTCGCAGAAGTACGTGGACGAGCTTCCGCCGCTCGTGCTGACGGGAAGCCACACCTCCGGATAGCGTGCATCGCAGCCTTCCTCTCTGACATATCCGTTCAGGTAGGATTCCACCGGTGTTTCGACGGTGAGGAGCGTCCAGCCGTAGTTTTCGTTCATCAGGTCGCTGATACCGGGTTTCCCTTCGGCGGACGGATAATAGAGGGCGGGGGACAGATTCGGATGGTAGTACCACTGGAGCTTGTAGCTGTCGTCCGATTCCACACGGGCGTTCATCAGATCGAGGCAGGTTTTGTAGATATTCCCATAGGGATTTTCGCGGTGCCGGTATTTGCACGGGTACTTGTCGGAGGCTTCGGCGGTCGGAACGCCCGTATGTCCCAGCACAGCGGAGCAGACGCCTGTGATCCACGGACGGGAGGAAATAGTCGTCACGTCTGCGAGGGCGTCCCGGGCGTCTCCGCTGAAGCTGATGCGGCGGTAGGTTCCGTCCGGATCGAGAACGCCGTTCTCCGTGCAGGGTTCGATGGCGGTGATGCGGTTGTAGGCTCCGGAATCCTCGGGCGTTGCGTCGTATTCCGCGCCGATGTAGACGGTCTGCCCGAGTACAAACGCCCCTCCGAGCTCGCCGGTCACTACGACGGAGTTGGAATCCGTTTCGTTTCGGGAAACGGTATCGCCCGCCTCGTACCGCAGCCCCGTCACCCCCGTCAGGACG
>CALCUH010000011.1 GCA_937907165.1 uncultured Bacteroidales bacterium
CCTATTCGGCGGGTTATTTCTTTCAGTTCGACAAACCGGGATTTGTCGAAGCGGAAATATCTGATTACTGCTTCAGAATATAATCGCTGACGATTGGCGAAAGAGCAAAAAATAGCCGTGTTGGCGGAGGATCCATATCATAATTTACTTCTCCGGCTCTGCGTTTTTCTAAAGGATTTCTTCTATCCCATTCCATAAAGTCAATAAGCATTTTTTTCATGTAAATCATATTTGTCCATTCATCAAAAAATGCCAAACTTGCTTCTAATATTTCATTAGGGGTGGTAACGGGAATTTCAGTATGAATATGACCATAATAATCCGTTGTTTTGTCAGTAAGCTCGTTGATAAAAATCCCCGGTCTTATGTAGTAATCATTTTTATCGTAGCAACTTCCTTGAATGAAGAACACGCAGGTAAACTCATCATATACTTTACTCCATCGCTTGCCTTTTTTCTTAAATCCTTTCGATTTGAGGATGGGTTTGATATATTCAATAAGCACTTCTTCTGTCAGCATATTTCTATTTCATTACCTCCGCGAATTCTGATTTGTCGAAATAAATCATTAAGGCAAAGAATGAAAAACCGAGTCGACGAGAACAAAAGAATAATCACCTTGGTTATTCACTGAATACTTTGATGATTTTCCGGCAGTTTCAAAGTAAGGAACAAGAAAGCTCTCAATTAAAAAAGATTCATCCTTTTCACCGTATAATGTGTTAGTTTCGGATTTATAAACATACCAATAACAATCGTCGGAACAAGCGCAAGAAATCCAAAGTCCACCGTCCTGCCATCTCAGCATAACATCATTCTCTCCGCAGTCGATATGTATATAATCGAGACCGCCAATCATGATTTTCGCATAAGAATCAGAACCGATAGAAGTTAATAAAGAATCACCATGTTCCTCTTTAACAACAAGATTCCAGATTTCCTCATAAACATTGTCTTTCCCAATAATATAGTTTCCGATTTTTTCACTTCTGAAAAAATCCGTTATAAGACAGACAACCAAGAAAATCGACAAAACAATGACGGAAAGAATAATAATGACTTTTTTCTTCATATTCATCACCTCTCGATCAAAAGATTTGAACAAGCCGGGATTTGTTTGACAAATATAATATTTATCCTCTGTCGTAGGGGCGAACTGTGTTCGCCCGTTCCGTATGGCGGCAATAACCTGTTTTCGGGCGAACGCAGTTCGCCCCTACTACATGGTATCAATTAAAACTTTACTTTTGCGAATAAAAGTAGTATACTATTCTCAAAGGGAGATGGTATATGATGACAAACAAAGAAATCTATTTAAGCGTCGAAGAACAAAACTATTTACAAGACGTGGTCAAAAACGGGATGCACAATTCGCACGAGATAACCAGAGCAAGAGTGTTGCTGATGCTGGATAGGAGCGGTAAGAGTGACCATGTACGATACAAACGGACGGCAGAATACGCAAATATCTCTGTGCAGGCAATATACAATATGCGGGATGAATTTTTGAGCAATCATGATGTGGAAGCGTATCTAACGCGAAAAAAGAGGACATCACCGCCGGTACCTGCCAAGTTGGATGGAAAGGCGGAAGCAAATATTATAGCATTGGCTTGTTCGAAGGCGCCTGAAGGTTATTCCAGATGGACGATTCGTCTTCTTACAGCAAAGGCAATAGAACTGCAATTTGTTGACAGCCTTTCGCCGATGACCGTGCAAAGACTTTTAAAAAAACGAAATATAAGCCTCACCTAAAGAAAATGTGGTGTATTCCTCCAAAGCAAAATGCAGACTTTGTTTGGCATATGGAAGATGTGCTTGATGTTTATTCCAGACCTTATGATCCGGATTATCCGGTAGTATGCATGGATGAGAAGCCCTTTCAGCTTTTGGACGAAATGCTTGAACCAATACCGATGAAAGAAGACAATCATACAAAAAAGTATGATTCAGAATACGTTCGGAAGGGTTCCTGTTCCATTTTTATGTTCACAGAACCTTTGGCGCAGTGGAGAGAGGCACATGCTTTGCCGCACCGGACGTGCGATGACTGGGCGCAGCAGATGAAATGGCTTATTGACGATATTTACAGTCAGGCTAAAAAAATCGTGCTCGTTATGGATAATTTAAACACGCACTCGATTTCGTCTTTCTACAAAGCGTTCCCACCGGAAGAAGCCTTTCGCCTGTCGCAGAGGCTTGAAATTCATTACACACCGAAACATGGCTCTTGGCTGGATATTGCGGAAATTGAACTATCCGCTTTATCTGTTCAATCCCTTTTAGGAAGAAGAATCCCTTCTATTGAAAGCCTAAACGCAATATTGTCCGCATGGTATATTTCACGCAATTCTTCTCAAAAGGGCGTCGATTGGCTTTTTACTTCTGATTCTGCTCGTGTTAAGCTTAAATACCTTTATCCAATAATAAAGTTTTAGTTGGAACAAAGTACTATGGCGACGCACATATAAACAATTAAGG
>CALCUH010000012.1 GCA_937907165.1 uncultured Bacteroidales bacterium
GTTGCGTCCCATTCGTGCCGGGCGATTTTCTTTAGCGAAAGTGCCGAAACCGATAAGAGTCACTTTGCCGTCGTTTTTCTTGAGTCTCACGTACATGGCAGTCAAAGTAGCTTGCTCAGTCACATGCACATCAAATTTGTATTCCGTCTGATGTTCCAATAATATCTTTGCCGTGGATGCTCCTTCCACAGCTGGATATACCGACTCCCCCCTCCTGATTTCACACGTGTATCCGTCTTTGACGGCCTTCACCTCCACCTCATTTCCAACGACCATACATTTTCCGAAAATCGGATCAAGGTCCAGCTTCGGATATGTCTCCACCAGATATTCCTTGGATGAGATGCGTTCATTACAATATTCGATTTCAGCACGGATCGTATAATTATTTCGCACCTCCATCTTATGATCAAACACGCCATTCGTGCTCTCCTTTAATGTGCTGTCCTTCTCCCCTCCTTGATTATGATAATAGCCATATTTTGTTATGCAGTTAGTTCTGTTGAAATACCACATAACTTTTTGTTCTTCCGAAAGCTTTGCGCTGTTAAGTTTCATGGACATGGTGATTTCATCACCATAACATTTCGGATCTACCGATATCTGGTTATCGATCTCCAAATCAAGTGTCGGTTTCGAGTAGATCGAAACTTTCAGATGGTTACTTTTAAATTCATCCAATTCCGTTCCATCCTCCAATTTCGGTATAGCAATACGCCTTATGTAAGTTGTTTGCGTGATCTTATGTTCCCAAGATCCGTTATAGGATTCTCTATTGAACGTGCTCTTCCCTCCATTTGCGTCGATATTCACCATATCGTACCAGTTGTCTTCGTCGGTACTATATTGCCATAAATAGCCAATATTATGATCCGACACACCCTCCATTGATGCTGATGTGATTGCATTATTCGCATCTAATGCAGGTAAATTATCCCCGGAACAGACAAATATCTCTTCGATTTTAAACTCATTCTGTTGTATCTCATTCAACGCAATAAACTCTACCTTCACAGGGTGACTTAGACATTTCAAGCTTCCATCTTTTGGTTTCTTATAGAAAAACAATTCCTTGTTTGAACTCATATTATCATCAAACTTCGCTCCTGATATTAGATTCAAATCACTTCCGTCATTATTCTCGCTATAATAATAGTCATATTTCGTTCTTTTAGGATCCGTTATAGCCAACTTGCATTGTCTTCCCTTAATACCAGTTACTCGAATGGAACCGTCAGTATTCTTTGTTAGACTTAATTGTCCACCTACCTTTGAAATGTCATCAGCAGTGAAATTAGGTAATTCTATTACTTGTATTGATGTTACCTTTGTAATTGTATTTTTACATCCATCCGATAAACTTACCTTAAATTGAATATCGCTTTTAATATTATCGAAATTCCTTGTTAGAGATAACTCTCCTTCCGCATTTCCATTTTCTTTAGTCAATCCATCCGCTATTTCCCAAACGTAATTGAATTGATCCACGTTATAATTATTGGGGTCCTCGTTATCACCATACTTTGCTGTAAATGATACATCTGATAGATTATCTTCCTCACACACTTCCTTTTCGCTAATCAATACATCTAGTTTATCTTCATCTAGCTTTCTGCTTATCGTTATCTTATAACTATTTACTTCTCCAGTTGCTAGAATTTCATAGTCTTCAAATCCTCTTAATATGGCGCACTGCTTGAATTCATACGTTACTCCTTCCTCCAATGCCCATAACGGTAATTGTAGATCCGGATTATTTCCTGGCTCATAATCAAAAATATCATTCTCACTATATACTCTATCCGCATCCCCTAATTGCCGCAAATCCTTGAATTGTCCGTTTCCTTTTCTATATTTCCATTTATATTTTACGTTATATACGTCAGCATATTCTTCAAATGATCCAAAATCACATTTCTTACCATCCAACGTATAGTAATCATTATAATAATCACCAGCTGTGAAGCCACTTTGAAGTTCTTTCTTTACTGGACATTCAATATATTCATATTTCTCGTTCTTTACTCCTTCTATTTTTGGCTTTGGCAGAACCAAAAATTTCAATTCTTTTTCGCTTTCGCATATTTCAGTTTTACCACTAAAACTTACATTCTCATATTTAATAGCTCTTCTTACTTTAATTATATCATTTACATTAAGCTTATTATTCCTTTTAAATAGAGCCAATGATATATCATGTTGATTTACTTCGCTATCTTTTCCATCAAATTTTTCACTCCTCTCGTTTCCATCGTTAATCTTAACATAATCGTATACTCCATTTGTTACCACGTTGTCTACAACTTTCCTTAAATTTGATGATACTGAAATATACTCCTTCTTTTGATCTTCAAATATCGCATACAATCCATCACTTAATTTAGGATTACATCCTGAATTGACAGCCAAATCCCCTACTTCGCACTTAAATACTCTTATATTTAATACATTATCACTTGGTGTATGCGTGTATCCTGTAAAAACATTTACACTATTCCTACCTTCATCTTCAGATTCGAATTTCGTATAAAAAACATTCCTAAAATATATGTCTATATATCCATTTTTATTGAAAAATCTCTCATTTTCTTGATTACTCATTATTTCTTCCCACAATTTATGAGAATTTAATGTCCAACTTTGTTCAGATATAGGATATTCATAATAATAATTCCCATTTGTGCGGAGAGTCTGTTTCTTGTTTTGACGTTCTTCGGTATATGACATAGCATTATTCCAACGTGATTCTTTGTTTCTTGTTGTCCATTCCAAATTTGATGTTAATTCTAATGTTTTAGGTCTATCTGGTTTATTAAACGCCTTAAATTCTCTATATTCATAAAGAATAAAAAATCCTGTATGTTTTACTTTTATATCACTACTACTTTCGAAATTTGACTCAGTCATATAGACAACTGAGTTATCGCCTATCTGACATTTTACATTTACCTTTGATTTTGGCACTAACAACCAAGACTCTTTACTTCTAGCACCTTTATGATAATACGTTTGTAGTTGTTCTCGACCTGGACATCTTCCCATATCTTCTTCTAGAGCAATATTTGTTGAGCCAAATTCTTGTCCAAAAACACTCAAGCAACACAATAAACCCACAATAAGTAAATAATATCTATTTCTCATAACTTTAATGAAATACTAAATCAACTTACAAAGTTAATCATTTTATATGTTCTATGACATTGTATTTCATAATATTATTGGGGATATAGCCCAAATTTATGGCATTTCCTTAAGATTAAGGGAAAAGATTACTTCTCCCCCTCCTTAAACCCGTACTTTTGTAATATTGTATTTATAGCCTCCTTTGACTTATCAGGAGAGAACATTATCATGAATTGAAGTTCTTGGACTAAAGAAACCAATATATCCGCCGATAGTGATTGACAAAACCTACTATATCGCATTTTCTCCTCTTGCGAAACATCATCATATCTAAACAGAATATCCGCAATGGTTTTTAGTGCGTTAGTTACTTGATCCTCCTTTTTCTCATGCGGTATAAATCCTGCTGCGTATGAATATGCTTTGTGAATGACAAATGACCATTCCAAAACTCTTTTTGTATCATAAGCCCAATTTGCTTTTTCTTTCTTCGTTTCACTGAATGAGAAATAAAGATCAATTTTTCCTTCCTGTGCTAGCTCACGAAGTTCCTTTTCCGCCGTTTGAAGAACAGCTCTCTTAAACTCCCTTGGATTCGGGTATTTATCCTTACAATTTAGCATCATCCGCAATTGATCATCCGTTATCGTCACATGATCGGCATCCATGTTTTTGTATTGGCAACAAAATTCGTACATACGCATAGACGCATATCTCTTTATCGTATTTATTGCCTTTATTGATAGCATCGTGTAATTCCTCGAAACGCCTACCTTATTGATCAAAGCAGTCATCTCCGGGGTGAACCTTACCGTTATGTTATTCTTATTAACAGCTCCTTGGAATGAAGAGAAAATATTATACATTGTCCAATTTTCTCCAAATTGGATATACATTGTAGTATTCTCCATCAGATCCTTCAGACTCTTCATTATCGCATTCGTATTACTACCACACCCACAATTCACAAGTTCCTGCGTCGTAACATTGAAATACGCATTTCCGAACAAATCTTCCTCCTTCTGATTTTGATATTTATAAATAAAATAATTCAACACCTTCTTCTGTACTACAGTCAGGTTATCGCTGAAACCCGATTTTGTCAACAAGTTGTTCTGCGCATAATGCGATTTTTTTAGGATTGAATCCAAACCGACAGACTTCCTCTCCTCGATCTGTTTTTGTGCCTTCGCAGCCACATACTCGCTTCTTAGGTAATCGGAATACCTATACAGAATGTTGCGGATAGTCTGCACATGATCCCTTACATTATCAGGAGCAAACTGAATCTTATAACTGAGATGCCAGTTGTTTTCATGGAACAAATCCATTACCGTACGAAATATCCCGCTTAGATTGTCCTCAAAGAACCTCATACTTTCTTCGTCGTAAGCGAATGCCAGACACATCTTCACTCCCTCTTCAGATGAACTAAATTCCACAAATAGAATCTTCTTTGTCATATAATCCAGATACACATCGATATCTTTCGAACTAAAATCTGCCTGTTCAAGCAGTTTTACATTTATCTCAACTGCTTGCCTTAATTCTTTAGGCAATTTATTCAAATCCCTTTCCAATGTTTTCATAAACTAGAAGAATTTTAATGTTTCCACAAAGTTAAAAACTTTACACGGAAATTATTCGTAATACTTTTCAATTTTTTAAAATTGTTACACGGATTCTTTTAACACATAATATCAAATATTTACCAACTTAAATTTCTTACACGGTAATCTTTACATTCCTTCCCCCTCCCTATAAGAACCTTACACGGGATTTTCGCTCCATTGACCGCTTTTTTCTTTAAAAACTTTACACGGAAAACCCGAATCATGCCAGAAGACAGTCCTTAAAAACTTTACACGAAAATCGTAACCTATTGGTATTTAGATAGTTCGTCATTTAAGAACCTTACACGGGATTTTCGCTCCATTGACCGCTTTTTTCTTTAAAAACTT
>CALCUH010000013.1 GCA_937907165.1 uncultured Bacteroidales bacterium
TACTGGCGTTGCGGACTATTTTGGTATGCCTTTTCATATTTAGCGGACAACAATAGTTTTAAAAGATAGATTGTTACCAATCCGTTTTTTTCAGTTTCTCAACCTTCCATCCTTCCGGAATCTTATCCTCCCCGAACTCTTTCTTCAGTTCCGCCGGACAGGTGAAAGTTCCCTTCGGAGCCACATTCTTTACCCATGACGATAGGTTGTACCAATCGGAGAATCCCACTTTGATTCGTTTAAGGTTTCTACATTCGGAGAACATTTTGTAATAGCTGGACTTCTTCACGACGGTAGCTGGTAGGTCCGGGGCGTTTAGAAGTGCGAGGCAGTTGGAGAACATGGAGAAATAGCAATACTCCGTCAACTCTTTTGCAGGCAATTTAGGCGCATGGGTCAAATGAATGCAGTTGTAAAACATTTGGTAGTAACACCATTCGCTGAGTTCTGTGGCTGGAAGTTCTGGCGCTATTTTTAGGCTTTGACAATCCATGAAGGTGCCTTTGTAGCAACGTCTAGCCAATGATGTGGCTGGAAGTTCTGGAGCTTCCACAAGAGATAAACAACTTGAAAACATTTCTTCGTAGCAGTTCTCCTCCATCTTAGTGGCTGGAAGTTTGGGCGCAGTTGTTAAGTTGGCGCACTCTTTGAACATGCAACCATAACACCAAGAGGCTAATGAGTCTGCAGGTAGCTCTGGCGCTTCCATTAGGTTAGCGCAAGCTTCGAACATGCCGTAATAGCACCACTCCTTCATCTTGGTAGCCGGTAATGCGGGTGCTTCCTCTAGGGCGCTACAACCGCTAAACATCTGGCTGTAGCAACTGTCTTTTAGTATGATGGCGGGTAGTACAGGCGCATCCTTGAGTTTTATGCATCCTTTGAACATGGAGAAGTAGCATGCCTCTGTTAGTTCTTTAATCAGAAGTTGTGGCGCGCTTGTTAGACTGGAGCACTCTTCGAACATGCGTCCGTAGCAATTCTTTGCTAGTTCTGTGGCAGGAAGTTCTGGTGCTGCGGTGAGGTTCTTGCAGCTTCGGAACATCTTATCGTAGCATCCTTCGCTCAGTTTCTTTGCGGGCAGTTTCGGTGAATCGGTTAGCCCCCTACAATCGGAGAACATATCCGAATAGCAGTAATCCGTCAGATTCGTGGCCGTTAATTCGGGGGCTTTCATGAGTTTGACGCATGCGTTGAATAATCCGTAGAAACAATAAGGGGTAGGAATGGTGGAAGATTTTCCTGTGCCGTCGACAAGGCTCATCACGCTTCCACTTGCCTCTACACTTCCAGTAAGGATGAATTTGGTGTAGATGGAATCGTTTTTCGAAAAGCCTTTGGGGTTCTTGCCTCTAAAGAGAACCCTATCGCCTATGCGTGTGAGTGTGACAGACTTCTTTTCTTCGATTCGGCTCCATGATTTCCCGCCATCTATTGAGTAGGTGATGTCTGGCGTATTCCCGTTGAAATTTTTGATTCCAACGGATGAATTCATTTTTTTCGCTGTGAAACAAAGATGGTTTTGCGCTTGAGCTTGCCCAAGGACTAGAAGCGCAACTAAAATGGATAAAAAGACTTTCCTCATATCAATTGTTTATTTATGCGCGAAATTAGGAAAAACGTTTATTGAAACATCATGATATAACTTTTCTTTTGCGAAAAGTCTCTTACCATTAATGTTTTTTATAAAAAGAACGGAGATGTTCCATGAGGAGCATCTCCGTTTATGAGAGTCTGTTATATATTGATTATAGACCGAGTAATGGACGGATGATTTCTTCTTGAAGAATGAAGAATCCTGCGCCGCTGAGATAACCTGCAAGGGCGATAAGTGTGATGTTCTTCAAATACCATACGAAGTCCACTTTCTCCAATCCCATCACGACAACGCCTGCTGCTGAACCGATGATGAGCATGGAGCCTCCGACACCAGCACAATATGCGAGGAAGATCCAGAACACACCGTCTGCCGCCATCGGACCTGCTGCCGCAATATCATACATGCCCATAGAACCAGCCACCAACGGAACGTTATCCACAATAGAAGAGAGCACACCGATGATGAGATCGATGAGGTATGGGTTGCCGACTGATTGGTCAAGGAATGACGCTAATTCGCCGAGAATGCCAGCGCATTGCAAAGCGTTGACGGCCATCAGAATACCTAAGAAGAAAAGGATGGTGGTGAAGTCCACTTTCCTTAACACAACAGATATTCTCGCTTTTTCGTTCTCTGGAACTTGTTTCTTTTTGTGGTAAAGCAACTCTGTGTAGACCCAGAGAATACCCAAACCGAAGAGCACTCCGATAAATGGAGGAAGGTGGGTAATCGTCTTGAAGATAGGAACGAATACCAAAGCTCCGATACCGAGGAAGAAGATGGTTTTTCTTTCTCTTTCAGTGATGATGTCTATCGGTTTTGCCGTGTTGGCTGTTTGTGGCTCGGGATCTGTGATTCTACCTTTGAAAGACAATCCAACGATAAGTAAAGGAATTATCATGGAAAGCAACGAAGGAATGAAAAGGTTTGGTATTACTCCTGCTGTTGTTACGTTACCTTTCACCCACAACATGATGGTGGTCACGTCTCCGATTGGAGAGAAGGCGCCTCCCGCATTGGCCGCGATTACAATCATACAAGCGTACTTCCATCTTTCCGCCTTGTCTGCTACCAATTTACGGAGCAACATAACCATAACGATGGTTGTGGTGAGGTTGTCCAATACGGCAGACATAAAGAAGGTGATGAATGAGAGCATCCACAACAACTTTTTCTTGTTCTTGGTTGTGATTTTGTTGGTGATGATGGAGAAGCCTCTGTGCGCGTCGATCAATTCCACGATGGTCATGGCGCCCATTAGGAAGAATAGGGTGGAAGCCACATCTCCGAGTCCTTCGATGATTTGGACTTCCGTG
>CALCUH010000014.1 GCA_937907165.1 uncultured Bacteroidales bacterium
CGATACGCTTTCACACTTGCTTATGGGCATGACCTACCATGTAGAGGTGAAAGATGCGGAAGGATGCATAGACACCCTCTCCTTCACCGTGCCGACCTATGGCATTGAGATTCCGGAATATTTCGTAGCCGACAAAGAGACATGGAAAATCCAGAACATAGATCTTTTCGAGCAATCCAGCTACAAAATCTATGACCGTTGGGGCAAACTTCTATTTGAGGGAGAAGCCACCGACGACGGATGGGACGGCGTCTACAACGGTCACGACATGCCTTCCACCGACTACTGGTATACCATCAACATTCCAGAAATCAGACGAGTATTCAAAGGACACTTTACACTAATACGGAGTGGAAAGTAAAGAGAGGGAAGAATATAAAAACAAACGAGCGGTAACAGATGTGTTATCGCTCGTTTGTTTGTTAAACAATCAATTGAATTATAGTTAGTTGTAAAATATTATTTCTCAAACACTGGGTATATCACTCGCAGACAAGACTCTCTTGAGAGATCTCTTCCGCAAAACTAAATTCAACAATGTCAAAGAGTAAATCGGTCTTGACGAACCAAATTTATTTGATAATTTTAAAATTTAACCGTCCGCCATTTTTCAGTGGACACTAGTGAAATAACCTAAAAAATCATAACAACTTTTTAGATTGGCACAAAATCACGAAAACATAATTCCCAAAATCCAACTATATTATCAAATTTTTGTTATATTTGTTAAAGTATGAGTTGACTTTCATGAGAGTTTACAAATAGGAAACAACTTTAAGTCATCAATAAAACGTAAAATTCAGCAATTCGCAAATTAGTAAAAAGAATGAAAAAATACATTTTTTTGTCCTTATTAACCGTATTGTGCCTCGCCTGCGGCACCCAAGTGAAAGTTTCGGAAACTATTTCCGAAGGAGAGAAGAGTCTCATCAACGATTCTTCAAGTGTGATGCGTGTGCTTACGATAAGCAACAAAGAAGATTCCCTCTTCCTGCGTCAAGGTTGCGTAGCGTTCAATGTCTTGGACATCAATACGCCAGAATACCATACACTTGCTCAAAAAATGGTGGCAACGCTTAAAAGTCAGGGGAATAACGGGATGTGCATTGCAGGACCTCAAATAGGCATCCACAGAAACATCATCGCCGTGAAACGTCTCGATAAAGAGGGTGAGCCAATCGAAGTATACGCAAATCCATACATTGTAGAGACTAATGGTGAACAAATTATTGGCATGGAAAAGTGTCTTTCCGTACCAGACACGAAAAACGACACGAAACGATTCACCCATATCACGATTGGATATACAGACCCTCACAGCGACAGAATAGACAATCCGCGCACGTTATTCGAAGAGGTAAGCGGCAGTACAGCCATCCTCTTCCAACATGCGATAGACCATCTCGAAGGTCTTATATTTACGGATTTCAACAATCAAAAGTAATTTAATACCTGAAGACTATGTATTGCATTCATTGTGGGACAAAATTAAGTGACGATTCAAATTTCTGCACAGCGTGCGGTAAGCCTGTGGAAAGTGCGAAACATGGTGAACAGACAATCCGTCAAGCGCACGAACCTACTCAACGGGAGGAATCGCCATCGGTAAATACGGTGGGAAAAAAAGGAGAAGTCATAGACCTGAGCAAGGAGGAAATTAAACAAATCCTAGCGGCATTGAGAGACAACGACATCATGGCATCCGACCAAGCGGGGGAAATAAGGTGCCAAGCTGATCGCGCACAAAGCATATTCATGAAATTGCTTAAGAAAGGATTATTATGTCTCGTAGTTTTTCTGATACCCTTAGCCCATAATCTGCAGGCAACTTCAAAGAGTGTAACTATGCAGTTCCCCATCGGCACTGCTGAATTCACATTTTCCTATAACGGAAAGAGTTTCACCTTCAAAGAACCCGAAAAACTTGACATGGGTAGTGACAAAAAGAGCTATTATGTCGCTTCAAACGTCAATCTTCAACCCGGTGATAAAATCACCATCGACGGAAAGTTGAAAAAGAGAGACGCATCTTCCTGCTTTTGTGAAGTGAAAATCGGAGATGTCATCCAAAGAAAAGATCTTGACCGACAGACCGAAGAACCTTTCCATGTTGAATACATTATCCCCCAAAACGGGATGCAGAACCAATTGAACTGCAGATGTTATGTCCGATTCATGAATTATGGATCGCAAGACGTGACTTTCAACCTTTTCAAGGACAATTCATCCGCAAAATCAAATACAAATAGTCAAGATAAAGAAGATGGAATTATACTCGAGCCCACCTTCTATATCAACGGTCAGAAGATAATTTTCCCAGATGCGGGTCCAAAAACGAATTGCAAAGATGCTGTCTATGAATTATTTAACATTAAGCCAGAACCTGGAGATGTAATCAGAGCGGAAGGTAGATTCCGCAGAAACAACAACAAAGCATACAAATGCGAACTGAGCATCTTAGGAGAGACGACATACGGCACGCAGGAGCGGAAATTAGCCAGTTCCTCCGGGTATATAGGCATCTATAACGAGGGAGGATATTTTCAAGAGAAACTTGTTGGCAACAATTCAGACGACATCACATTAAGTGCTGAATATGTGATTCCTAACGACTTCTCTTACGAAGCGGAAATAGGAGACGATTACGAAAACGGACTCGCGAAACTCCGTCAAGTATTTTGGAAAGTGAAATGTGAGGCATTATATAGTTCGATGAATGACGGTCCTAAGAAGAGAGAACAAATTGATAACATTGTCAATGACATTTACTCCTACTCTCTTCATGTCGGATATCCGGACAAAACCCAAAAATCATCCTCAGAAGAGCCCCAGCAACCGTACCAACCAACCATCGACACGACAGCACCAGAAGAGTCCGGAGAGAGCGGTTGGAAAGTTCCGGCAATTATTGGTCTGATCGTAGGTGGTGGCTTTGTATGGCTTCGCCGCAGGAAGAAAACATCCAATGGCGATTCCCACAAGGAAGGAAAAAAAGAAGAGAAGAATGAAGACGATGAAGACGAAAATGTCACCTACACAATGTATATTCGGAAAAATTTCGGAGACAAGATAGTTCCTGGCGCAAAACCCCAGCGTGTATACGCACGCATTGCAAAATCGTCGCCAAAAGGCGGAGAAACGACAGACAAGGCACTCACCGCAATGATAAACATAATAGGCGACGATTACCTTATCGTCAACGACCAGAAGATGGAGGGCGAGTACATTTCAGCCGCCGTCGAAGCCCCTCAAAAAGAGAACAATCCTGACGAAGCGGTTGTTCACTTCCGTCTTAGCGGCGGAGGCGCATCCTTCACCAACAGGATGCACTTTAAAATCGGCAAGCCACAAGTCATCTTCTTGCAAGACGAACTGACCATTCCAGCTTGTTACGACAAACCGATTTTCCTGCCTTTCGAACTAGACGGAACAGAAGAGAACGCAGATGTTGAATTAAAGATGGGTGATGAGACGTATGAGGTGACGCTCGACCAAGACAAAGAATCACGAATCTATTACGCCGTCATCAGTGAGAAAACCAAAAAAGCTGAGATGCCAGGAGAAAAGACGCTACACTACTTATATGTGACGGCGACTGACAAATCAGGGAACATCGCCAAGGCAAAATTTCAGATAAACCGTTTCGGCATGGGATTGGTTTGTAGGCAACTAGACCATATAGATTGTTTCTTGGAAGAATATGATGTGCAAAAGCATCTCTTTAACGATATGAAGAGGAGTTGTTCCATCGATCGGGCAACAACCATCGGCGAGCCTCCTATTTGGCAAAAAGTCGATTTCACACCGGCTGAAACAAAATTCTGGCTTACATTATACGAATACGACGAAAAGGAGAATCGTATCATTGCGATTCCCCCTAAGATAACATCCTTCGAAATCAAAGCCGAAAACGTACCAGACGAATATGTTCCGACTCCTAAGCAAGCGGCCGGGATGTTCCACATGGGAGGTACAATGATGAGCACCATTCCAGGAATGGGTTCGATAGGATCACTGATGAGCAATACCAGCAACGCCATTCTCCATTACCGCTCACCAATAGAATTGTCCCAATTGTCAATCAATGAATTAGGCATCCATTTGGACGCCAAAAAAGGCATGAAACTGGAGAATAAAGACGGACACTCCTTGCAATGTATATTCGTTTGCACGAGAGGCATTCTCCAAAAGCCGAACCGAATCAAAGCCATCGTCAGCATCGAAGCCGAACATGAGGGTAGGAAATATACCATGGAACAAAAGGTGATGCTTCGTTCCCAGCCACGTCGGGTGGACCTTACCTACGAAGAGAAAAAAAGGTTATACGCCCGAGACCACGAACTGATCGACATACTTGAACAAAAGGCGACAGACATCTTCATCCACCACTATGCGAATCTGGAGGTTCTCCACACCTATATCGAAAACATGCTGAAATACTATGACGAAGCATACGGTGTGGATTTCCAACAAGCACGCACCGTCTTTCGAATCTACAACCGTTACCTTAACAACGAGATGGAGAAAGCGCAATCTGAGAATGAACTTAATTGCCTCTCCGACACGGTAGACGGCATGCTGAAGACGGGCAAATGGGCAGAAGACAAGATGGGATTCTGGGGACGTATCGCTGCAGGAGTCGTTTCAATGGGAATCTCAGAAGGGGTATTCAACTCCCTCGAAGTGATGGAAAACATGAAAGATTATGTCGACAAAGACGGCGATAACGTCTTCGTAGGCTTCTGTCTCGGCGCAGAAGTACCACTTCGCGAATATTTGCTAGGCAAAATGGTCGATCCAGGACTCAAAAAGGCGAAAGAATACTTCGCCGCAAGGAAGGCAGGCAAAGCCATCGTGGAGAAATCCTATGCGATGAAGGAATCCTTAAAAAAGGCACAAGAGACCGCAAAGAAAATCGCAAAGGAGAGCGCAGAAAACACAGCAAACAAAGTGACGAAAGAAGGAGTTGAACAAGCCACGTCTAAAGTATGCCATATCGGTAACCAGGCCGAGCGCATCAACGCAGTCAACAAGACAACCAAGGAGATCGCCAAAGAAGGCGAGCAAAAGGCCATTGCCTCGGCGAAAAACATGAACGGAAAGGACCTTGGCAGTTCTTTCAATAACACGATCAACTTCGACGAAATGGTTAAATTGGAGAAAGAGGCTATAGCAGACGCCAAAAGCAGCATCGATGAATTCGCCCAACTCATCAAACAAAGCAACGGCCAGCACAATAAAGACCTAATGCTCAAAGTGATAGAACTTCAGCAAAACAAAAACGTTTTGGAAGTCATGCAATTCTCGACAGACGAATCCATGATTGAGATACGTAAAGTATTCAACAAAGAATTAAAAATGCTGAATGATCGTGTCGACATGGAGGTCAGAAGAAGACTTTGCGAACTTCACCCCGAGTTGAAAATGAACATGCAAAATGTGAAGACGCTAAACGCATCGGCGACAAAAGACATTGAAAAGGAGCTTGGTAAAAAAATCACATTTGACCGTGATAGCACCTATTATTTCATTCGTGACGGGAAAGAGATATATTTCGACCAAAAAGAAATAGAAATGATATACTCCCAGACGATGTATGAGATAGCTGAGAACGATGGCGGACAACTCTCTTCCTACATGAAGTTCATGAAAGAATGTGACCACACCATTATCCAAAGCGACATACACCCAGAAAGTTACGGAACCGAGAACTATAAAATCATGAGCGACGCAACTCGCGCCGCCGAAGCGTTACCTGACGTCGGGAAAGTCGCTGAAGCCACAAAATACAAGTGCATGGAGTGGTATTCTGAAGGCTTGAAACTATTAGCAAGTAGCAATAGGGAATATCAAAAGGTCGGCATCTCCAAGATTAGGGAAGGATTTAGGCAATGCTACAAGCAGTTCAACAACTACATCATCAACCGGAATAGCGCTCGTATGGTCGCCAATGGCAAATCCTTCATTTCAGACGAATTGTTCGAAATAATGAGTATATTGCGGCAAACAGACGTGAAAACAGGCGGAATTTCTGTGGCGGAAGCTATATTCGCTCTTCGTCAGAAAGGCATCTCGCCAGAAGGTTTATTCGATTACCTTAGAGTAATCACACTGGAAATAGGATAAAATTAATAACAAAAAAGATTCATTATGTATTGTTCTAAATGCGGGAAACAACTCCCCGACAACGCTAAATTCTGCGATGAATGCGGGACAAAAGTAGAATTGGTAGAAAGTGAAATATCCGATGCGTTAAAAGGACAGAAAGTGACCGAAAATATTGTTTTGGGAACAGACGGGAAATACCATTGGTACTACGAATTTAAGTTGATGAAGAACCCCACAATCCTCTTCCTTCTCTGGAAGATCTTCTTCTGGATATTCATCGGCATCTGGGCGATGCTTGTCATATTCGACCTTTTTGGAGGCAGATTGGATATGGACGACTTCCTCAACATCAGCAAAACATTCCTGCTGGTATTAGTGGGGTTTGAGGCATTTGTAGCTTTCGGATACTTCATCTATGCACTCCTGCAAGGATTCAAATATTGCGTCTTGTTCGAGATGGATGACCACGGAGTGACACATACACAGATGCAAAAACAATTCAAGAAAGCGCAGGCGATTTCACTCGTCACCATGTTCCTCGGTGTCAATGCCGGCAAACCTGGCGTAGTGGGAACCGGCATACTCGCCGCCACCAAACAATCCATGTCCTCTTCATGGTCAAGTGTTAAGAGTGTTGAGATAATCCGTAAACATGATGTCATTAAAGTCAACGAAAGGCTCAACAAGAACCAAGTTTACGCATTACCCGAAGACTTCCCGTTCGTGGAAGAGTTCATCAAGAATCATGTTGGAAAGAAATGTAGAATTAACGAATAATAGTTATGAGATTCTGTAGTAATTGTGGAGCGCAAATTGCTGACGGCGCGCTCTTTTGCAGTGTTTGCGGAACCAAGGTAGATCGCAATAAGAACGATGGTAAGGCGACGATTACGGTTAGTGACGAGCCTCCCGCCCTACCGAACATCGACATGGAAACATCCGACGAAGAATCAAGCTGTCCGTTGGAAATTCCAACAAATGGACGTGTGGCGAGTGTCACCGTCAGCGATAATCCTCCGAAAGAGAACGAGTCGACCCCAAAAAAGTTAAAATGTTCAACCAAAATTCTTTATGGCGTTTTAGGATTTCTCCTACCTATTGTCATTGTCTTCATAGTTATTTGGATCATAGGTATGGTCAATGGCAATAACGAAGGAGAAGCTGTAAGTTACCGTCCTAACCAGATACCAGTAACAGAGCAAACAAAATAGACAAATAACCGTGTTAATTACTAACACGGTTATATTTCACTCCTGAAGCCATCTCCGTACCATCATCATCCACATAGAAAAGATAGTTGAAAAGTACCCCATCGGTAGGTGAGAACATCCAGATAGCGCCCCGTTCCCCAGAAGCGGTCTCGATAATGAAATTAGCGCACTCGCCCACTTCCACTTTTCCAGAGAGACTCAGATGGTCACCAGACCATATTTCGGCATGATGGTTCGAATAAATGAATTTGACATTGTCTCCTAACGTCATATGGCTGTCTATAAGATTGGCTAGTTCGATATTCGAGAGATTCTCTATCTCTTTGAACTTCATGGAATAGCCGCCGACGGATTTCCATGTGCCGACAAAAGACTTAGCGATTGCGGAAGGCGAATACCCGTACAATCCTATTTCATAGCTCTCCAATTCGTTCTCCGACATTCCATCAAGGCTCTCTATGCCTTCAATTCCATCGGTATCGAGTTTTTGATTCAATGTGCCAAGCACTTTTCTTATAGCCTTAGAACCTAGAAAATCTGCGGTAGGTCCCGCATTGACCGCATTAAGTTTCATCTCCTCATCCGTCATACCCGTCGGGTTGCCTGCAATCTCCGTAGCTTCAGATTCCAGAACCTCAGGCTCCCCCTCTCTACCACTATACTCAATTTGAGAGGGATTATCGACATTGGGCACAAATTTACCATAGAGAATCATACCCGCCGCCCCAATCAATATAGTAGGGATTGACACTTTGAGAATTCTTCCCCAACGATTATGTTTCACATCACCACCCTCCCCGTTTTTAGGTTCGGACACCGAAGCGTTATTCTGAGAATTCGGCTCGATTTCCTCACCAACAGGGGTTCCACAATATTTGCAGAATTTGCCGCCCTCAATCAGTTCGGCTCCACAATGTTTACAATATGCCATAAGTCAAAAATTAAAGTTCACCTTTATTTTTCAAGATTTGCAAAGCCGGATAGGACGGCAATTGCTCTCGCTTAGTTGAAATGAAGAGTTGAGTGCCAGATGCGTCATAGATGGCGAAAACCATCAAAGGAATTTTGGTACCCGTCTCAGTTTTAGCCCAATAGTTGAACACGAACTCGGTGCAAGCCACCTCATTTCCGTAGAGATGCTCCAACGAATTAATTTTTTGGAATTCCTTGTCGCAAAATTCGCGATCTTGGTCACATCGCTGCTGCAAACCAGTTCTATAGCACTCAAGATCGTCCACATACTTGTATTGGCGAACAGACCGCATCGATTCAAACTCATAAGTATCAGGAGAGAATGTCTCCATATGAGCCTTAGCATACTGCTCCATTTCGGCTCTTATAGGATCCACTGGTTGGTCCAGACCGCAGGAAACCAAACACATGAGCAGTAATAATGATGGGAAAAAATATTTGCTCATAATTCAATCAAAACTTAATAATCTTCGCGTTACATTTTTCAAATGTAAAGTTATTGGCATTCTTAGGAGCCTTGATAACTTCCAACTTAGTGCAATTGACAAACGCGTCACTTTTGAGATTGCAACAATTAGGATTGAGAGAAATATTGACAAGGGATATACAATTCGTGAAACAATTGTGACATAGTTTCTGAAGATTATTACCCATCACTTCGACAGACGTGATATCCTTGCAATCTTTAAACGCACCCTCACCAATGTTGACAACCTTATAAGTCTTACCATGCGTATTGACTGTTGACTGAATCGATATCTTACCTTTGAGATTAGCTGAACGGACATCTCCAGTTACTTCAACAAGTCGATTCACATCATCAACTATTTTATAATAGAGCGGATCGCTGGACTTATCACCTTTGAAAACCATACCTTTGAAGGTTGGGACTTCATTTATATTCGTGTTTTTACTTTGATTGGAAGTAGAATTGCCACCACCATCACCGATTCTTTTGGTAACGTTGACATTGTTATTAACGTCGAACGGATTTTGTGCCGACACACCCCAACCGCAGAAAATTGCCAATAATAGGATAAAGATCTTTTTCATTTTCAATAATATTAAGTAAAAGGAGTTCTAAAAAACATACCCTCTGCCCGCTAGGTAAAAGAACTCCCTTTTTCGACCTGCAAGCAGTCAATCATCTAATAGCGAATTTGATTTACGCTCATCATCACAAAAAATTCCAATCGTTGCAAAAATCATTAAAGATGCAGCGATTCTCTTTCCCTAAAATAGTGATTTTATCCAAACAATCCAAATAAAGCAAAGATTTAGAGACGAATATATTGATAATTTGTTTGATTTGTATTCAAAACTAATCTGAGAGGCTATAAAAAAATACACCCAAACAACTGATTATCAATTCAATAACAAGCAAGACACGATCACTCATAGTGCAATATAAATATACGGCAAGGGGACTTTCGAATAGGTCATAATCCCGTCTACACATTCCCAAGCGAAGGGCACAGCGACCTATCACACAACGTATTACATAATTTGTAAAATTGGCAATGAAAGTCAGATGATGTTTCATGGCACCCCAAGAAAACACAAGCCATGACAAATCAATCAATGCGCCCTCTAAATTTCTCCTCTCACCTTCCAACACTCTTTTCCCACCTTCACCAGATATGCGTCATCGTCAGGCAAGTTGAACACAAAGAGATTAGAATCGGCACATTTATTCACGACCATCTCACCCTTTAGCGTATAGACACGCACATCACTACCCTTCGCGTTTCGCACATAGAGTTCCTTCCCAAGCGTATAAACATCTACAGCATTGTGATTGGCGATCAAATCATCCCCAGTGACCGAATTAGGGCAAACAACGCTACCGTTAGCCGACAAAGGCGTGGAGGTCATCAACTCGTTCCCCTCGTCGTCCAAACATTGGGCGAAAAGCATAACGGACGAAGCGCCGTCCGTATCCCTACCATACGATTCATCTGCATTATGAGGGTTATAAGAAATGGTGCTCAACTCGAGATCTTTGCCCAGATAATTGGCACGCAAGACAATTGTTTCGGAGGCGGAGACTCCCAGTTTGAAATTTAGGTGGAGAGGACCCAACTCAGGCTTCTTATCCGCCCACAACAACTTGTAACCATGTGCGGGAACGACACTCTCATCGATACCGGAAGGAATCGTGCATCTCGCCACTTTCGTAACGTTCTCAACAACCATTCCAGCAAGGTCGATATCCTTGTCGCCACCATTATAGAGTTCAATCCAGTCAGACGCTTCCCCATTCTCGTCCAAGGTGGAATTGTTCAAAGCGCAGACTTCGTTCAGACAAAGGTTGACAGGAGACGGGCAGTCCGGATCATGCTCGAAATAGATAGTCATCTTCAATTCTGTGGAATCCGCCATCCTCGTCAGATACCCCTTCGTGTAACGGCTGCCATCATCATTTCTCACCGTAACATTGTTCAACGCCCCCTTCTGGATTCTATAGCCATAAGGCACAATCGGTTCCACCTTCACACGCTCGTTTACATATCTCCACGAGTTATATTTCACATCGTCATGCAACCGTTTATTGACAAGGTAGGAAAACTTCGGAGTCTCGTCGTCAGGGAAGACACTTCTGACCTTTATGACGACCGTATCGTCACCCAAACCATACTCTTTTTTCAGTTGCTTGACCACATAGCTTTTCCGCTCCTTCGCGAAAGAACGCATTTTTTCGATCTCCTGATCATAAACATCCAAGCTACCAGGGCAATCCAAAAAGCCGGAATTCTTGATGGTGGCGCACATATCACGTTCCGTCATGCTCCACAAAGAATCAATCTTCTTGTCGATTCTCTGGTCCGTGAAGACACTGTCCATGCACTCGATATATTGGTCGAGGAATCTCCAGCGGAAATCCTCGTTCTTCATGCAAGACTGCATCAGCACCAACATCGCCATGACGTTCGTGCGAAGATACTTCGTTGTGAAATCCAGCATACAAGTATCCAGACTCGTAGCCTTAGACAAACCGAAATCAGTGTCGTAAACAATCCAACGGAATCTTCCGCCATCATGTTTCCTCCATATTTTCGAATTATGCGTCACCCAATCCGTATTGCCCACGTATTGCTCCAGAATCTGATAGTTGAGATACTTATCAATATCCATATGTTCATCAAGTTTATCGTAGAAATCCTCGTCGGCAAAATGATTGCTCACATAGTCGATCATCTTGTCGTAAGCCTCACGCGTACCCTTCTCGCACTCATAACCACTGAAGTTAGCGTTAAGCAAATCTATCTCATCCTCATCCAACCCATAATTATGGAAAACGAAATCTTCGTCAGACCGCTCCGTAAGAATCATCATGCCATAATAGATACCATTCAGGTAGAACGACACAGGCTGAGCCGCTTGCCTGTCGATATTCATACCGTCGGCGAGACTTTGGATAAACATGTCACGCCAGCGAGGCTGCACATAAGAATAGCCGTTTCCACCATTACGCAAAGCGAGGCTTTTGTATTTCGAGTAAGATTTGTTAGGGAAAAATGCCTTGTAGTCCATTCTGTTCTTCCCCGATCGTTTATTCGCCTTAATCTTTAAACTTTTCGCCACATGGATTCTCGTGCAACCACCATAGACCCCTATTTCCACTTCCTGGCAATCCACCACCCTGCCGTCGAGGATATACTCAAAGTTGGCGGAACGCATCCAATCCTGATTATAGTTAGCGACAGGCGTACAACTATTTGAGACGCCGTTTTTGCCAATCACATACAAGCCGAGCGTGTCCCCAAAGACATCTTCGTTGTTAGCTGTTATGGAGACGATAGGCAGCCTTTCACCCATGCCTTCACAAGCGTTGTAAAACTTATCAGGGAAAATATAGCTACCCGTAAGGATATCACTGAACAACATTCCCTCTCTATATGCCCTAGCGCGAACGACGGTTGTCTGCTCGATGCGGATAGGTTCATGATATATTTCGCCGTTTTCAGGCGTGGGAACGTCTCCATTCAACGTATAGTAGATGGTTGCGCTATCCGTACCGCAAGCCAGTTCCACGGAGACGCCCGTCTCATAAAATCCAGGTTCCGCGGCGGTGAAAGAGGGAGTCTCCACACGGTTAGACAAGGAGGTCACCAATCCATCGTTCGCCACACCAGGCGTCGGCATCATAAAGCCACCCTCACAATAAGACAAATGAGGACGTTGCGAAGGATAAATGAAGAATATTTTTTGACCATCCTTCTCAAAAGAGATGAGACCTTCATCCGTCGTCAGCTTTTTGCCGACCCTTCCCGCAAAATTGCTTTGGATTTTAGAAGCAGACAAACTACTTGTTTCGCTCTTGCCGAAGAATAAAAGCGAATAGCCCGACGGCAAGATATGCGTGGAATCCAGCCGAACGCTCCATTCCACCTTATCCTTCTCAATGTTCGTCACCGTCCAACCCCTAAGGTCAACATCACCGCCATCATTGTAAAATTCGACGTAACCATCATAGTTATACTTGTCGCTAACGATAGTAGAGACGTTATTGGTCATGATTTCTGTAATGCGAATGTCAGCATTAGCACTTGGGAAACACAATAGCAACATTAATATTATAATCCACTCATTCTTTTTCATATCAATTCCGACAGATAGTTAAACGATACAAAAATAGTAATATTTTGAGACAGGAATAACAAAAGGAAACATCTTTCCGCATATCCGCTTAGCGATTAATCGTGCGCCTTTTCGATTCTCCTCACAGACTCCATATCCTCAATCATCCCCTTCCGTTTCAATTCCCTAATTTCAACGCTTTTATAACCCTTCTTGCGCAACGCCTTCTCCATCCACGGAGCCACCGGGTAATCGTCCGACCAAAGTCCCAGACGTAGTCTCCGCGCCTGGCTCTCCAACGAATCATACTCCACGTTGCGATCATAATGCTTGTAGTGCCACGCAAAGCCTGAACGCACCATTTCGTGGCTCATCTCACGTCCGTCCGCAAGATAGGTCAAAGCCAGCAAACGTCCGTAAGTATCCTTACTAAGAACCTCTATCCTAACCTCCTTCTTCCAAATCAGCGAATCCAAATATAGCCTGCTACGGCGACTGAAAGCCTGACCATGTTCCGGCGCATCAATAGCGGCCATACGCACACGACGAGGGGAAGAGTCTCCCTGTAATAAAATCTCATACGTATCGCCATCGCACACTTTTACTACTCTTCCACAATATACGCCATTCACATGATCGTAGACATCTGATAACGAATCAGAGCGGATAAGAAGAGAATTCCTCTCTGTTAATCCTCCTGTGCATGAAAAAAACATTAACGACAGGCGACAAAGGGTGAACCCGTATATTAATAGTCTTAAAAATTTGTTTGGATGTAGATGTTTCACTTGACAGTATAGCAAACGACTACAGTCTTATC